>JAJZEQ010000011.1 GCA_021851345.1 Pseudomonadota bacterium | reverse complement strand
ATAAATTAAAAAGGATAAAACCATACCAAACCCACGATCGCGTGAACTATCGCGAGCGATACGCTCAAGCCGGCAAACACCATGTGCGCCACGAATACCGGCTTGCCATATAAGCCCATGGCGACACCCAAACCGCCAGTGATCAAAACCAGGGTTATAAGCACCACACCCAGCAAAAACATGATCTGCTGCTTTTCTTTAGGGCTTATTGCCTTATCACGTTCATCGTTCCTGTGCTGCAAATTGAAAGCCTGCAGTATCTGGGCACTGTCACCGGGCTGGGGAGTTTCCTCTGCATACGCCGGCAACAAACTAAAAGTCGACAGTAATACCGCTAAAATAATCGCTACAAAACGAAGAATTAATGTTCTCGAAATCATTACCGGAATTCTCAGCATAAGTTTTTATTTGACGGGTTCATGATTGACGTTTTCAACTTCCTGCGCGGATTTGCGCGCTGCGTTGCGCCAGGCAATTACAGCCATCAGGACAAACGGTGCAAAAACCCCCATCAGCAAGAACAAGAAAATATACCAGGGAGTCGCTATGGTAACGTGTACAAAACGGTAACTATCGACAGCCGCCTGTGTCGAAGCCGCCCAGACTGAACAGAACAAAATCAGGCTGGCTTTAAGCAATATATGGTTCATCTTAATTCCTCCAAAATACTTTTATTTTTCCGAATCGGACGCACAGCGAAATCCATAAAAATCAGAAGCATAATTTGCGAAGGAATAATCTCTATGGTAAGTGGCAGTAGAAAATGGATCGCCTTTCCATGAGCCGCCGCGCAAGACCTTGTATTGGCGATTTACCGGAACCATTTCGGATAGACTCATGGCTCGATCCTCACCGTTCAATACACGGGCCACCTTACCCTGGAACACATCTGCGGCAGCATCAGTTCCCTTATAAGGGCGAAAGTCATCTTCAACCCATTCATCGACATTGCCGGCCATGTCATAAACCCCGTATGGGCTTACTCCATTGGCATATTTGGTCACATTGGTTGCCGATCCGACATTGTAATATGTATTCAACCGGGCCGGATCCATTTTATTCCCCCATGGCCAGCGTCTCCCGTCTGTTCCCCGAGCCGCCTTCTCCCATTCCGCCTCAGTAGGTAATCGCTTACCAGCCCATTTTGCATAGGCTGTTGCGTCGTACCAATTAACCAGGGTTACCGGATAAAGCAATTCCCCTTGCTGAATTTTTCCGTTCTTCCAGTCAGAAGGCGGGCGATGCCCGGTTGCTGCTATAAATCGCGCGTATTGCGCATTCGTTACCGGATATTTGTCTATGCGGTACGCTTTCAAATAGACTGAATGCTGAGGGTGAGAAGCCGCATCTGCATTTTGCAGGTCTGTACCCATCAGAAATTTCCCTGCGGGAATCAGTATGGTCGATCCAAGCTCGTCCCACTGTTCCTTGGTCAGCAGTGCATCGGCTTCTGCGATCGTGTATCCCGCAGCCTGGTTTTTTCTTTCTTCATTTTGCTCGTGAATTGCAATGTCTTCACCTGCAGCGCGTATCCTTGTGGACTCTTCTTTCAGGTTATAGGTTGCCAAGTCGCGCATTTCTGCCATGCGTATCGAACCCAATCGCACAACATGCAGGCTCCCCCCGATCATTCCCAGCGCAATACAGGTGATTATGGTCGCGGAAAAAAATCTCTTTCTCTTCAGCCGTTCAGCCGGACTCGGAACATTGTGTTTGGGTTTCGGGTCCGACATCAGATTTCCTTTGCGGAGACCGATTGATTCTGATTCGCGGGAATAACCCCTTTCGTGCGGCCATATATATTTTTCTTCATGACTTCTCCAAGAATCCCCCCTATGGCAGCTGATTCCATTGCCAAAATAACGTACAGGCCCCACCAGCCCATGGGATTCAAGTTGCTGCCGTGCGGTGTACCAGACACGTACAAAATTTCTGCATAACTCAAGCTGCGTACAATCAGCGGAGGAAAATAGCACAGCCATTTCCCACCCAGGCCAAAAATCCGTGACACCAGCAAACCGACCAGGAACGGTACAAAAAACACATCCAGTATCCAGGCAAAACTGAATGTGGACAGACCCGAGAAAAGCTCTATCCTGACCCCAAGCAACCGGTCTCCCAAATAATTCAGGGCCATACCTGCCAGCAATGCGACCATTCCCAACTTGTAGCGTGGTTTCATTTCTTGTACTCCAGTCCGGTCAGTTTTTCATATTCAGCCTTCTTGGTCTGTTCCAAATACCAGTCTTTGACTTTCAGACTAGCCAGATATTTTGCCAACTCATGCCGCTGGATTTCCGGCAACGCTGCGTAGGATGGCATTTGATACTGTTTTTTAAGGCGGGACGGCAGTATGCCCTGCGGGTCAGGTGACGACAGGTATGAATACAGCCAGTCTTCCGTGCGTAATGAGCCGATTCCATCAAGCATGGGGGCCGGTACAAACTGCATCGCATCTTGCAAAGTCCAGAGTGTATGGCAGCTTTTGCAGCCATTACTACGGTAGATATCCATTGCAACACTGGCTTCATCATGTGTAGCCGTACTGTAAAAAGGAATGTCTCTGTCGTGCTTCCCTTCCTTGTGCAGTAGCGAATTTACCACTCCCGCAACAAGAGCAATAACAATCAAGGCTAAAACGAGTTTTTCACCGCGTCTCATGCTTCCAGCTTATGCCTTTTAGCATCTTCCGCCAGAAATTTCTTACGACTTTCTATTTGAGAACTGATGACCGTCCTGCTTTTGGCATACTCTTCAGAAGTCATCTTGTCCTTGTCCTGCTCATCAAAAATCACGTATTTGATATCCTCATCAAATTGTTCGTTTTGCGTGCCCCAGCGTATCCAGAACAACACTGCAATAATAATCATTGCCCCGATGACCAACCACAAATAAATGGTCCAGCCGTCCGGCAACGTTTCAAAGAAATTAGCCATAGTATTTTCCCACTAAAATTAAATCAGAAAAGGTAGCCACCAAGCATCTGCAGCGCCCCAAAAATTACAGCAACCACAACACCAAGAATAATTGCTGTAAACATCATACGCTCACCGAGTCTAATTTTCTTCGGACGGTTTTTGCTGAACACTAGCGCAATGACAATTCCGGAAAAAACCACAATCCCCAGCAATAGAAAGGCAAAAACTCCCTGACTAAACTGCTGGCTGCGCATACCTTCTATGCTGAGATCAAACTTTGGCGAAATTTCTGGGCTTAGCTGCGAGACCAGCAGCAGTGGGGCATTGATATCGGATATTTGAATCGCTAACTCCTGTTGCCAATTGATATTATACAAATAAAAATGCCGCACCTTTTGTGCGGCGAGGCATTTTTATGCTTATCTAAACACACCGAGTCTTCAAGACCCCGGCAAAACCAACCCCACTACCTGTTGAATTAAATCTACTTTTTACCATTACGACGATCGACAAAAAACGAATACAGAATCGGCATTACAAAAGCAAGAGCAATTACCATAGACAATGCAACTGGACCGTTATCTAGTTCAATCATTCTAGTTTCTCCAAAATATTTGTTGAAAGCGGATTGTGAAAAGAATTTTCATCAACCCGCTCCGGTAATCAATGGTGCCGTGGCTGCCAGGTTGACGGAGGCAATCTCTTAATCAGTATAGTCACCGCTATAAAGAAATAGCTAAGGTAGAAAATATCAATCAAATAGCCCTTATCCCACCAAGGCTGTTTTCTGATGACTGTGCCATCCGGCCTCTTGTTACCCTCGAAATTAGCCATCACAACGCGATCACCAACCACCTCGAACTCGTCCATATGCACACCCTTGGCCAACAGCGCCTCAATTTGCGGCCTGATAATGCGCAAATCGTCCATCGTCACCGGGTGACGCTCCAACAGAGCATCATTTACATGTCCCTTGTTCAACTGGATGATTTTTTTCATTGCTTCTTTATCATCCTTGATAGCGACCACTTCCGGACTATCCATGGACTTCACATAGGGAACATAAAGTTCGGCAGTCGGGCGCTGACCCCATAGCGGAAAAGTCACAAAGAAAGCCGTGACAACTGTAAGGATGACCAGCAGCACTATTGGCATAGGCAGGCGGTTGTTGTCTTCCGTCATGCCACCCAGATCTTCTTTTTCCCACAGTGCCTTGTCGGCCTCATTCTGAGCCGCGTCGCACATGGTGCGCAGCGGCTTGTCAAAGTTCCAATTCAAAGACATATCTATCTCCCGGTTATTTTAAGCTCAATACGAAATCAATCAGGCCGCGAATCTCGGAATCGCTGGCATAACTGGGAACATCCGGAGGCGTAACACGCTTGCCCTCGCGATACTCGTCATACTCAGCCCTCCATTTGACAAAATCGATCTTGTTCCCGGAAGCATCCTTTTCCCCCCACAGATAGTCGAAGCGCGGCATGATTGAGTGCGGCTGAACCAGGCGTGGATTGAAGAAGTGCATCATCATCCATTCCTTGGAAGAGTTTCTCGAACCAACGTGCAACAAGTCAGGAGCCTTCCGGTCGGAACCAAAAGCGGTAGGAGACTCACCATTGAAATCCCCAAGCATCGGTGGGGCACCAAACACCTGCCAATCCTGCGTTTCTTCAGGCAGCAGGGTGTGACACCACCAGCACCCTTCGCGCACGAACATGGTTTTACCCTTGCCCGCGTTGGAAACATCCTCATCCTTTGCCACATGCATCACATCCGAAGGGGTCCATCCCTTGGTCGCGGTAAGGTTTTCGATATAGGTATACTGCTTCCCTTGATAAGTTCCTTTGCTCAAGGTAAATACCGCACCCACTTCTTTGCGGGCATCACCGACATGCCCTTGTTCGACGCTCAACTGCTGTATCCCTTCACCAAGAATACGCGGATGCAATATCCCGGCCGGGAAGGAAGTCCCCTTTTTATACACAAACACGACCGTGTCGCTTGCCAAAGCCTGACCTGTCTTTGGATCGGCTTTAAGGGTAACACCCAAGGGCTTGTTCCAACCCAACATCATCGGGTCATCCAGGTTAAAACCCGTTTCGTGCCCCATTTGCAATTGCTTTGTTAGCGCAATGTCAGTTGAGGAAACCGACGCGATATTAATGCTCGGAAAAAACAAGGTTATTGTCATCGATCCGCCCAGCGCAATGCCGAACATTTTTGAACCGATTTTATACTCTCTGAATCCTGCCATGCTTGATCTCCCTAATTTTTTATCGACCCAATGACATTAACGTTCGTAGGCCAACTCATGAGGCAAACGACCTTGTGGGACCACAGTTCCTTTGCGCGCGGTCATCCACATGTTGTACAGCCACAGCACGTTTCCGGTAAAGACCATGGAACCGCCAAGCCAACGTGCAATCATGTAAGGATGCTCCGCAATGACCACATCGATATAAGGAACCTCATATATCTTCCCCGCCCCCTGTATCAAACCGGCGATCGTCATGGAAACCCAGTATGTAGTAAAGCCTATCAGCAACAGCCAGAAATGAAGGTTGGCCAGCGTAATTGAATACAACTTGCGCTTCATTATCGACTGCAATCCGTAATAAACCGCGGCCACTTCCAGAAAGGTCGAGAAGCCCAGTAGCGCCAGATGCGCATGGGCAACAATCCAGCCTGTTCCGTGTATATACCAGTTAATGGCGCGGGTTTGCTGAAAGCCGCCTTGCATATTCAGCGGAATCGCCATCAAACAACCGGTAATCGTAAAACGAACCTCGATATTCTCAACAAACATGTGCCACTTGCCCTGCATTGTCATCAGGATGTTCGACACGAATGCAATTGCAGGCACCAGAATCAGAACACCCTCAACGGACGCGAAGGACTTCAGCCACTCGGGCAGAGGCGCCGACATGAGGTGGTGCGCAGCGGGTGTGGAGTAGAACACCACCACGGACCAGAAGTGCAAGTGCCCGATGCGGTGAGAATACAATGGGTTACCCGTCACCTTGGGAATAGTGTAGTAAGCGATCGCCGCAGCCACCGGAGTAATCCACAAGCCCAGCACGTTATGCGCAAACCACCAGGTCAGATAAGCCTCGGTCAGACCGGTCAAATGGAAGAACTCAGGCAAATTCCCAACCAGGAACACGATAATCACCATGAAGGTGGCTGCCGCAAAGAACCAATTGGTGGTGTATATCCCCTGGGTACGTCGATTAATAATCGTCATCCACACATTGATGCCGAGCGGGATAAATACACAGGAGGCCAGATACAGATCCACAGGCCACGGGAAGTCGGAATATTCACGACCCGAGGTTACACCCGCCCACAAAATCGTCAGGCCCAGCGTCAACCCTATGTTCCAGAGCATGCAATTCCACAAGCCCAGCTTCTCGGACCACAATTTATTGTTACCGAGCGCGGGCGTGATGTACATCATGGCCATTGCAAACGCCATCGATATCCAGCCAAAGATAACGATCATCACGTGCACTTGGCGCATATGGCCAAAAGAAAACAATTCGCTACCGGTAACAAAATCCGGGAATGCCAGCTTGGCCGCATTATAAGACCCCATCCCCGTTCCGATAACAAACCAGACTATCGCGGAAAACCCGAAGAAAATAGCCGACGAACCAGACGGTATGTCCTCGTTCTTGGCAAACAGATATTTAAGCATAATTACCCCTCCCTCTATTCATATGTACACACTGGTGACGATTTGCCACAACTACTCTTCCCTATCATGAGGGATAAGAATATACCAAGACAGTAACATGCTCGAAAACGCCAGCAGTATCCCAAGTGATGCCGCAATTAAAGCCATAGCCACTTCCCCTTGTCAAAAATCAAAATCCTAAATAACAGCCCAAATCGCCGACAGGCCAGCAGTACGCGCTAGGCGGCAGCTTTTTCCAATTTATCATGACGATTCAACGCCACAACAAGAATCGCAACGAATGCAAAACCGAAGATAAACATTGTCCACTCCATAAAACCAGAAAAGGTGGATGGGTCATATGCCGGCATCCCCACCCCGCCCCAGATATCAAATTGGCCGCGACCCAAAAAACACATCAAGGTTGCACCGAACACGCTACCGTTCCCCATACCAGTCAACATCCCGCCCACGATAATGGTCCAAAAGGAACGAGATGTAAGCGACTTTGTGCTCATGTAAACCCCCCAAAGTTATTAATAATAAAGTGTTATTAGAAGCAGGCTCGTGCACATTAGCGCAGCAACTGCAAAAAATACGCCTTCCCAGCACCTAGCACAGCCTAAGATAACTGAAAACGCGCAACCCTTCACTGATATGGATCAACCAAACCACATTTAATTGTGGGTCATGTATCCGATCAAAACATTCGGGAATTACCTCTCCGTATGCTAGCCGCGGGCTATGTTATTGAGCTGGCCCAGATCGTGTAGCCGTACTTGTCGACGGTCGGCCGACAACAGGCCCTCGTTCTGAAAACGGGTAAACACTCGACACACGGTTTCTTCGGCTATGCCCAGGTAATTTCCGATATCGTTGCGCGACATGCTAAGGTTAAATTCGGTGGGGGAATAGTGGCGCCGCTGGTAGCGCCGGGACAAGCTCAGCAGAAATGTAGCCAAACGCTCGTCAGCATTCTTCTTCCCGAGCAACAGCATCAATTCCTGATTATCGAGAATTTCCTGGCTCAAAACCCTGAGCATCTGTTGACGGATGGAGGGAATCTCCTTGCTGCAGACCTCCAGCACATCGATGGGAACCTCGCATACCATCGTGGTTTCCAGCACCATGGCTTCGCTGGTGAAATAATTGGCGGCGATGGCACCCAAACCGAGCAATTCACCTGCAATATGGAATCCCGTAATCTGCATCCGGCCATCTTCGGTCAGGACATAAGTCTTGACGGAACCGCTGCGGATCGCAAAGATGCTGCGTACAGGCTCATTTACCCGATAAAGCAATTCGCCGCGTTTAAACAGCCTGCGATTTTTGACTATCGTCTCGGGCAGGCTCAGGTCCACGTCGGAACCATTTACCTCGCTGCACAAACCATAGATACCGCAATCATTGCAGGTAATCGGAGTGCAAACTTCGTTATCCGCAACACGTGCGAGCGGTGACCTGCCTTGCAACATTTGTACAACAGCTGTCATAAGTTTTTCACCTGAAAACTACATCCTGCACAATTGTATCAAAATCGGCATGGCAGCATAACAATAGAGCCGGAAGGAGTAAACGCAGGCCTGTAGCCTGCATGCGGTATACACCCCGCCCGGAGAGCCTATTTTTCCTTAATGGCAGCAGCCCAGAAGCATTTCCAAGCCAGCCCAAATTCCGTTCTCGCCAAACGGCTGCGCAGAACACTACAACACTGGCGTATCAAGCCATACCGGCACCAGCACTCAACCTGTTAAGGTAGCCGCAAGCCGGTCCGCTCATCCACGGCGGCTGATTATACACCCGGCTATGCCGGCCTTGGCTGCCTAATATCCCGCCTTCAAATACCAGGGTTGCGTCTCGAAACTGGACCTGCAAAATAATTAAAGGCCGCCCGGCGTTTCCCTGTTTGGCGGGAGGGTGTCTTTCACATTGCCTCTTAAAAACGGCTCCAACATTGGATTTCATAACTATCAAAACTACGAGTTACCACGTTAGTTACCACTGTTGCAGCTTTGATACCGTGCAGCTTACAGAACGTCACCCGGTTTAACAATCAGATTGGAGTCCCTTGGGTTGGTATCGGCGTATGCGCCATTGCTTTTGCGGTTCTTGCCGATATTGCGTGGCAAACTGCAAAAGCAGGCGCACTTCTCCCGTCTATCCTGCACCGGCAAGTGCCGATTGCACGGCAAACAGCTTGGGCAGTCGACGCAGATTGACGGTCAGCATGGCCAACGTGAAGACATCGGCCCCTTGGCCTGACCGCGCAACTTGGCTTGACGGATCGTCGTGCCATGCTGCTTGGCATCACCGAACAAAGTCTCGATCATCTTCCGGGTCACCTGGCTGACGACATAACCGCGATGCCGCGTGGTACGCGCGTCAATGTTGCTCTCGCGCCGGGCGCGTTTGCCGGTTTTGGTATCGTATTCGTAAGTGTTCTGCGCCACATGCGGCGTGACGTTGATTTCGCGGCAGGCCGCAACGAAACCTTCGGTATCAAAGTTCTTGTCCGCACCCAGAGTCTTGCGGGACTTCCCCGGCAACGCTTCCAGCATGGCGATAGCCGCTTCGCGTTCGGCGGTGCCCGAGGCCAGTGTGAGGCGGGTACCAACGGCCAGCTTGCTGCGGTTCTCCATCAACACATGGCCGATGTAGGCTGGTATCGCTTCGGCTTTGTTCGATTTGGTGAACAGGCGCGCATCGGCATCGGTTTGGCTTTCGTGGGTGTCATTGCTGCGCTTTTGGCGTTTGAAGTCAACTTCCGGGTTGCTTTTGCTGCCGCCCTTGTCCGGTGGAGAACCGTCCTTCGGCACAAAGCTTTTATGCGAAGCCCAGGCACGGATCAAGGTGCCGTCCACGCTGAAGTGTTCGGCAGAGAGCAGGTCGGCATCCTGGGCTTGTTTCATGACTTGCCCGAACAGCGCTTTGATCACTTCATGTTCGATCAGCCGGTCGCGGTTCTGCGTGTAGGTCGAATGATCCCAGGCGGCATCGTCCATTCCCAATCCGACAAACCAGCGATACAGCATGTTGTAGCCGAGTTGTTCGCACAGCAGCCGCTCGCTTCTGATCCCGTACAAGGCTTGCAGTACCAGGCCGCGCAACAACCATTCCGGCGGCACCGAGTAGCGTCCGCGCTCCCCGTAGATCGAATCAAACAAGCTGTCCAACTCGCGCAACGCCTGATTGAGTATCTCGCGGATGGCTATCAGCGGATGTTCAGCAGGGATGTAATCCGCTGTTTGTTTCATCACAAACAAGCTTTCCTGAGTTATATCTGCACCACGCATATCGCCTCACGCTTTCGTTTTAATTCGCTTCCGCCATTAACGCATTACCCTTGTTTTTGGGGACGCGTTGAGGGGATAAATTCAACAAACTGCTATTGGTTTTCGGTGTTGCGGCAGGATGGCGGAAGCTGCGTTGGCTTCAGGCCTGCGCCGTTCTTGCAGCCCCAGATGATGCGACCTTGGGCATCGGCTGTGGGTGTGAAAATCAGTTCGCCCTGCTTGGTACTGACGGTGAGCACCATTTCCTTGGGGTCGAGCGACAACTGGGTGCCATCAGCCAGCTGCGATGGAATGCCGGCACTGTCTAGCGATTCTGGAATTTTCTGGTTGGACTGGTAGTAGTTGCCCAGCGCCATGCGCGCAGGTAGCGAACCAATCACGGCGGCACTGACCCTGGCCTTGACCGTGTAGTCATGGTACGCCGGGATTGCCACAGCGGCGAGTATGCCAATGATGTACACCAAAATCAGGAATCCGAAGCCTGCGCCCAGGCGTCCGGCGTACGGAATGAATACTGCCAAAAAATAGGCCAAGCCATTGCGCCGTGGCATTGGCGCACTGGTGTCCATTGCGTATTTCGGTCAACGTGACCAGCTGTTTCGGTCTATCGTGACCGCTGTTTGAAGGATGTTGCGCGGGGTTTGAATTCTACCTCAATCGGTCACGATAGATTCTGT
>JAJZEQ010000288.1 GCA_021851345.1 Pseudomonadota bacterium | reverse complement strand
CGTCTCGTCATAGCCGGTTTCCGACAACGGGTTGGGCAAGCCGGCGTTGGGGTGGGCGCTCACATAACACGAGGCCACCCGCGACAGCTCTTCCACATAAGGCCGCATCAGGTCGCCGCCCAGCGCGCAGTTCAGCCCGATAGACAACGGTTTGGCGTGGGACAGGGAATTCCAGAAAGCCTCTGTGGTCTGGCCCGACAATGTGCGCCCGGAGGCATCGGTGATCGTGCCGGAAATCATCACCGGCACGCGCACCTTGTGCTGCTCGAAATACTGCTCGATCGCGAACAGCGCGGCCTTGGCGTTGAGCGTATCGAAAATGGTTTCGACCATCAGCAGGTCGGCGCCGCCGTCCAGCAGGCCCCGGACGGCTTCGCCATAGCCTTCCACCAGTTCGTCGAAATTGATATTGCGGAAACCCGGATCGTTCACATCCGGCGAGATCGATGCGGTCTTGGTGGTCGGTCCCAGCACGCCTGCAACGAAGCGCGGCTTGTCCGGTATCTTCGCCTCGAACTCATCGCATACCCCGCGCGCCAATTTCGCCCCGGCAAAATTCAGCTCGTAAGCCAGGTTCACCATGCCGTAATCGTCCAGCGATGCGGCTGTGGAATTGAACGTGCAGGTCTCGATGATGTCGGCGCCTGCTTCCAGATATTCCGCGTGGATACCGCGGATAATGTGCGGCTGGGTCAGCAGCAGCAGGTCGTTGTTGCCTTTGACATCTACCGGGTGGTCGGCAAAAGTCCTGCGCGCGATGTTGTGACCCGAGAAATCCTTCGGGTAATCACCATACAGCACCGTACCCCGATAGTGTTCCTCGGTCAGCCTGTGGCGCTGGATCATTGTGCCCATCGCACCGTCCAGAATCAGGATACGGTCCCGAATGAGTCGTTCGATCGGATGGGAAGTGCCGGTCATGGTGTGCTGCCTGAAAAAAGAACACGGATTTTAACATGCAGAGCTGGCAAACTCTTCCCAAACCGTTCTCGGTTATGCTTAGGCAAGCTCGGCACAGGGTACGCAGCGCGTATCGAACCACCTGTAAATTTATTCATCCCTGATACCCGAAGGCGAACGGTTGAAGTGAAGGTATTGGTGGTTGGTGAGTTACAGGTTCAGCCTGCGATACTGAATCGCCTCGGCGATATGTTTCGTGGCGACGGTGTGTTCCCCGTCCAGGTCGGCGATGGTGCGCGCCACCTTGAGCACGCGGTGATAGGCGCGCGCCGACAAACCGAGTCGGCTGATAGCCTGTTGCAGCAATGCGACACCCTGTTCGTCCGGCGTGCACAATGCATCGATTTCGGTCACGGAAAGTTGCGCGTTGGCTTTTTCCTGGCGCGCGAGCTGGCGCTGGCGGGCGATTTCAACCCGCGCCTGAAGTTCAGCACTGGATTCCCCATCCGATTTATTGAGCAGGTCGTCCTGCGGTACTGCCGGTACTTCGATCTGGATGTCGATACGATCCAGCAACGGACCGGAGATCCTGCTCCGATAGCGCGATACCTGGTCGGGCGTGCAGCGGCATTTGCCGTTGTAGTGGCCGAGATAACCGCAAGGACACGGGTTCATAGCCGCGATGAGCTGGAATTGCGCCGGAAAATCGGCGCGGCGCGCGGCGCGCGAAATGGTGATGCGCCCGGACTCCATCGGCTCGCGCAATACTTCAAGCACGCTGCGGTCGAATTCCGGCAACTCGTCAAGAAACAGCACGCCGTGCAGGGCCATCGATATTTCGCCGGGACGCGGATTGCTGCCGCCCCCGACCAGCGCAACACCCGATGCGGTATGGTGCGGCGCGCGGTATGGACGGGTCTTCCATCTGGCCACGTCGAAGCTTCCATCAAGGGATTGCAAGGCTGCGCTCTGCAAGGCTTCAGCCTGTGTCATCTGCGGCAGGATGCCGGGGAAGCGCGCCGCCAGCATGGATTTGCCGGTGCCGGGAGGCCCCATCATCAGCACGCTGTGCCCGCCCGCGGCAGCGATCTCCAGCGCGCGTTTGGCCTGCGCCTGCCCTTTCACTTCGCTGATGTCCGGGTAGCGCGGCGGAACGGTTTGCGGCTGGCTGACATAGGGCAAGATGGGTTCCCGCCCGGTGAGGTGCGCGGCAACCTGCAGCAGCGATTGCGCGCCATACACGGTGGCGTCTTCCACCAAGGCGGCCTCGGCGGCATTCGCTAGTGGCAAAATGAAAGCGCGCCCGCTGTCCACCGCGCGATAGGTCATCGCCAGTGCGCCGCGTATCGGGCGCAGTTCGCCGGTCAGCGCAAGTTCGCCGGCGTATTCATAACCGGAAAGATGATCGGAAGGGATTTGTCCGGTTGCGGCCAGGATACCCAGCGCGATCGGCAGGTCGAAGCGCCCGCTTTCCTTGGGCAAGTCGGCGGGAGCAAGGTTGACGGTGATGCGGCGTGCCGGGAAATCGAACTGGCAATTTTGCAGTGCGGCTCGCACGCGATCCTTGCTTTCCTTGACTTCGGTTTCAGGCAAACCCACGATGGTGAAATTGGGCAGGCCGTTGGCAATGTGCACCTCCACGGTGACCAGTGCAGCCTCCATTCCTGAAAGCGCGCGGCTATACAGTACAGCCAGGCTCACAAGCGCCCCTTAAAACCCAAAGTTTCGTCGCCATGCTGCGTTGCGCTCAAAAAATCCTGCTTGAATATACTCACATATGCGGCGCAGCGATTTTTTTCGCGCGCCTTGCCTGGCTTATAACCAGACACTTGGCTACCGTTCTTTGGTGGTCTAGTGGAATGGCTAGGAGTTTCATCAGAAATTTGAATTTTCAGGGGCACTTGATATAGTTTGACTCAAGTCAATTACTTGCTTTGCGCTTCCAGTTCGGCGACACGCGCTTCCAAGGCGGAGAGCTTTTCCCGGGTGCGTGCCAACACCTGCGCCTGAATATCAAATTCTTCGCGAGTCACCAGATCAAGTTTTGCGAAACCCTGGGTAAGCAAGGCACGCATATTTTTTTCGATATCCTTGACCGGGCTGCTGTCCGCCGCCGCGCTTAACTTGGCGGAAAGTTCTTCGAAAATCTTTGTGTTCAACATGAATGTGCTCCAAGTATTAAGACAATGCTGACCAGTGTAACAAAATTCATTCCGCTCCGAAGATTCCAGGCTCAATAGAGAGCCGCACCCATGCGGTGCGCAAGACGGCAGGCACGCCTGAAAATGGTGCGCAGAATGGCTTCAGACACCACCGGGCATCAATATTCTCTTGTTTAATATAAATTAATTGCATTGGCACGCATTCTGCTTTTGCATCCCGTGCGGATTTGTTCACCCCGCTTTTAACTTAACCACTGAAGGAACACATCATGATGAAAAACAAACTGTTGAACTCTTTGATCTTGACTGCCCTGGCCGCACCCGGGCTGGCAATGGCGGCAGACGCTGCCCCGGCTGCGCCTACGCTGTCGTCCGTTCTCGATGCATCTGGCGTAAGCATAACTGGCGATATTGATTTTTCCTACAGCCACCTTTCCAGTACCGGACTTTTTACCAGTGGTGTCAATAACCGCGTTTTTGACTATGCGGCACCCAACAGCTTCACGATGCAGCAGGTTGACCTGGCGATAGCGAAGCTGCCGACGGAAGGTTTCGGCGGCAAGGTTGAGACTATCCTGGGCAAGGATGCCAGCACCATTGCATCATATGGCACCCAACCAACGGCGCCGTCTCCCAAGCTTGGTACCAATATGCAGACATACGATCTGACCCAGGCCTTTGGCCAGTATGCCACCGGCAACTGGACAACGATCTTTGGTAAGTTCGCCACGATGGCCGGTGCCGAGGTTATCGAGGCTTCCGCCAACACCAACTATTCGCGTTCCATCCTGTTCGGTTATGCCATTCCATTTACCCATACCGGCGTGCGCACGACTTACAAGGTGTCGGATGCGGTCAGTCTGACCGGTGGCGTGAACAACGGCTGGGATCAGGCCGTGGACGCAAATGCGCAAAAAACGGTTGAATTGGCCGCTGTGCTGAATCCGACAAAATCCTTTGCCCTGACGGCTGATGTCTATACCGGAGCCGAGGCAGTTTCCTACGCAGCGGGTTCGGCAACAGGGACACGCAATTTGCTGGATTTGGTGGGCACCTACACCGTGACCGACAGCCTTAATTTTGTGCTGAACTATGACAATGGTTCCCAGCAAAATGCAACATTGGCTAACGGCTCAACCGGCACCGCGAAATGGAGCGGCCTTGCTGCATATGCAAACTACCAGATCAACGATCCATGGCGTGTTTCTGCCCGTGCCGAGACTTTCAAGGATGCAGATGGTTATCGCACAGGCGTCGCTCAGACCTGGAAAGAAGCAACCGTGACCGTGGGTTATGCAGTGAGCAAGAACACCGAGTTGCGCGGCGAGGTTCGCAAGGATTTTTCCGATGTGGCTTCGTTTGCATATAGCGACGGCATTGCACGGAAAGGCCAGAATTCAGTGGCTATGGAAGCCGTTTACAAGTTCTAATTATTCCTAAAATCGGAGGTTGAAAAATGAAAATGGTCGTCGCTATCATCAAGCCGTTCAAGCTCGACGAGGTGCGTGAAGCCTTATCCGCCATAGGCGTACAAGGCATCACCGTCACCGAAGTCAAGGGTTTTGGCCGGCAAAAGGGCCACACCGAGTTGTATCGCGGTGCGGAATATGTGGTGGATTTTCTGCCCAAGGTAAAACTGGAGGCTGCCATAAAAAGTGAAATGCTCGACCGGGTAGTCGAAACGATCGAGAAGGCGGCGAATACGGGCAAGATCGGCGACGGCAAGATTTTTGTCTCCGACCTCGAACAAGTCATCCGCATCCGCACCGGTGAATCCGGCGCAGAAGCACTATAAGGATCTAAGCCATGAAAAAATTAATAGCATCTTTCGCGCTGCTGGCCATGTTGTTCGGCTTGGCAGCCCCGTCATTTGCAGATGACGCCGCAGCACCCGCATCCGCGGCGGCAGCCACTACCGCAGCCGCACCTGCGGCTGATGCCGCTGCTGCCTCGCCAAAATGCGGCGACAAGGGTTTTGACTGCAACAAGGGCGACGTTGCCTGGATGATGACATCGACCGCTTTCGTGCTTCTGATGACCGTGCCTGGACTGGCTCTTTACTACGCTGGTATGGTGCGCAGAAAGAATGCGTTGTCGACCGTGATGCAGAGCTTCGCGATTTTCTGCGTCATTGCAGTGCTCTGGGTGATCTACGGTTACAGCATGGCGTTCACTGCGGGCCACGACGGTAGCGCACTGGCGCCGTACATCGGCTCGCTGGACAAGTGGTTCATGTCCGGAGACGATCCGACCACCGCTGTGGCGGCGACGTTCAGCAAGGGCCAGTACATTCCTGATTTCGTGTACGCGATGTTCCAGCTGACCTTTGCGGCGATCACCGTCGCGCTGATCTGCGGCGGCTTTGCCGAGCGTTTCAAGTTCTCCTCGATGATCATCTTCAGTGTGCTGTGGTTCACCTTTGCCTACCTGCCGATCTCGCACATGGTTTGGTACTGGGACGGTCCCGATGCTTACACCTCTGCCAAGGCTGGCGACATCGCCAACAGCCACGCGGGGTTCATCTTCCAGAAGGGCGCGCTTGACTTTGCCGGTGGTACGGTGGTGCACATCAATGCCGGTATCGCGGCACTGGTAGCAGCCCTGATGCTTGGTCCGCGCAAGGGATACGGCAAAATCCCGATGCCTCCGCACAGCCTGATGATGACTGCGATCGGTACCGGTTTGCTGTGGATGGGCTGGTTCGGTTTCAATGCAGGTTCCGCATTGGAAGCCACCGGGGCAGCCGGCCTAGCGTTCTTCAACACCTTGTTTGGCGTTGCTGTTGCCGGAGTCACCTGGATGCTGGTCGAGTGGATAGTCAAGGGCAAACCCAGCTTGCTGGGCATCTGTTCCGGCATCGTTACGGGACTGGTGGCGATCACTCCGGCCGCGGGTTACGTCGGTGTGGGTGGTGCGATGGTGGTCTGCGCTGTGGCTGCAGTGATCTGCTTCTTTGCCGTGACCAAAGTCAAGAACTGGCTGGGATATGACGATTCGCTGGATTCCTTTGGCGTGCACTGTGTCGGCGGCATCATCGGTTCTCTGGGCACCGGCATATTCGTCAACCCGGCGCTGGGTGGCCAAGGTGTCTATGACTATGTTGCAAACAAGGTCGGTGATTTCGATGCGATGGGACAGATTGTCTCGCAACTCTGGGATGTCGGCATCACTTTGGCATGGTCCGGTTTTGTGGCCTTCGTGATCCTGTTCATCCTGAAGAAGACGATCGGTATACGTGCAAGCGACGAAGCACAGGAAGTCGGTCTCGATCTGGCTGACCACGACGAGAACGCTTACAACCTTTAAAGATCAGTACTCCTCGAAGCGTAATGCTTCAATTCCAGGGCACCGCAAGGTGCCCTTTTTTTTCGAGCAGAATAATTTGCGGATAGAAGGTTATGGATACTTCCCGGTGTACATCGCTATATTTCCGCGGTGGACAAAACAACAGTCCCATTTTTATTGATGCTTCCATAATTCACGACATCGTTGCCGTCATTGCGAACGAAGTGAAGCAATCCAGCAAGACCAAGATGCATTTTTTAAGCCATCTGGATTGCCACGTCGGCTACGCCTTCTCGCAATGACAGCATTACTGGATTGCCGCGTCGGCTTCGCCTCTGCCGCGCTTCGCTCGCAGCTGAAGCCTTGTTGCAATGACGAGGCACTCTGGATTCTCCGAATTCGCAGGAATGACGTGCCAGTTTTTTAATTTCCCCTTGCCGCATTCAGAAAGATGCATCACTGTCATCAAATATGAAAACCTCAATAAGAACATGTTGCAGCACAGACAGATTGAAACAAATCGGCTGGCAATTGGGGTGCCCTTGATCAGAAAATGGACCATATCAAATTGATGATGGGCAGGAACTGAACCACAGGCGTTGATTGCGCTAATTGCGCAGGGGAATCTGGTCCATGAATATTATTCGGATACACAAAAAAACTGGGGGCGTTACATCATAAAATCAGTCAGTCCAGGGTATGCAAAAAGCATTTGGAAGTTGTAGCGGTTTGGCGGGACGGTCATTTATTTAAAATTGCCGTTCACAGTTGCCTTGAGTGTAGTGCCTGCCCTGAAAGCAGGAATCCTGGTTGCTTTTATTTTCAGGGTTTGCCCGGTTTTTGGGTTGCGACCGTTGCGCGCAGCACGTTCGCGAACCTCAAAGACGCCGAAACCGGCCAGTGTGATTTTGCCGCCCGTCTCCAGGGTGCTGCTGATGATCTCGATCAAAGCCAGCAAGCTGCGATCCGCGTCGGCTTTGCTGGCGCCTGTTTTGCCGGCCAATGCGGATATGAGTTCTTTCCTGTTCATGTATGACCTTTCGCGATTGGTTGCTATATACGGAGATCAGGTTTGTTCCCTGCCTTGAAACAGCATGGTCAGTAACGACCATGGATGCTGTGAATATAATTGCTCATTTCTTCCCTTTCGGCACTCTTGCGTCTGGCCACGCCGTGCACATGACGAACCAGATTGCGCATCACGCAGTACACGATGGAAGGGTGCATATACAGCAAGGCTTCGAGCTTCGAGCGATGCAGCAACAGAACGACGCTACCCTTCTTTACTTTTATCCTGGCGCTGACGTGCAGCAAGTCACCACCGACAAAGCTGATGATTCTGGCCAGATCGCCCGGAACCGATAGATGTAGTGACACCGGTTCATTTTCCACAAATGCGCAGACTTCGATTTCACCCTCGACCAGGATCATCAGGGCATCCTTCAAGGAGTCATAACCCGGTTCGGCAATCATTTCCTGGATCTCGAAATGTTGGACAGCGACAAGGCTGGAAAGAATATTGATCTCAAAGTCGCGCAAACCTTCCACCAGTCCGCTGTCGTGCAACGCCTGCAAAACCCGTTCATGGGGTGCGATCAAATCGTCCATCATAAGCATAGCTCCTGTAACACTGCCATGCTGCAAGTCGGGTTGTGCGGCACTTTGCTTGTAAGGCAGGTTCATTTCCATTTTTCCGTTTTCAAGTTTCACTTCAGCACCCAGCCAGCCGCAACCAGAAGTAAAACGATACTTACTCGCATCATTTCAAATAAAAAATATTTGAATTTTGGTTTCAACTTGTCTTGCCTCTTTAATTTTCCGGATGCGTTATCAATTCCGCCAAGTACAACTATTCACATTGCTGGTTTTGTATGTGCAAGTTGCATGCCTGACTTAAATTGTGACTGGATGATAATTTGAATTCAGGCATGGCTACATTTCGTGGCGCGGCCAAAGCGGGCCACGGCGAATCAGTTGGCGCCTAACAGTTTTGAAAGGCGAACGTCACCACTACACGCCGACTTTTCATTCACTGCGAGGATGAATTCGCCTGTAGCGCACAAGGCAAGCTGCACCAAAATATTGCGCGAAACATCATCCATGCACCAATCAGGTCGCTCGGGTAAAGGGTTGGGCTCAAGACAGGATGTTGATGAAACACGATCCATATACGGGATATGCCTGCATCAGGGCTGAAACTGGAGTTCTCCAAACGTCATTCCATGCAGGTGAATACACATCAGGCCTGCTAATTGCTGTAGTTGACTGGAAAAGTGTGGAGCCCTGATTGATACGAATCCTGATTATCGATGATGCAAGAGATCGCGCCGCGTGGCTGAAGGCCAGTCTGGAATTGGCGGGGTT
Source organism: Pseudomonadota bacterium (assembly GCA_021851345.1). Taxonomy (GTDB): domain Bacteria; phylum Pseudomonadota; class Gammaproteobacteria; order Burkholderiales; family Gallionellaceae; genus Gallionella. Next base: position 1,899 of record JAJZEQ010000288.1, on the reverse strand, counting down.
TGATGTCGTCGGTTTGTTGAGCTGGGAGCAGGTTGATGAAGACTCGATAGGTGCGGCTTCGGCTGATGTGATCATCGTGGACGCGAATGCACCGGGGCGTGACACGCTGGAGCAAATCAGCCTGATGTCGACCACATTGGAGAAACCCGTAGTGGTGCTGGGTGCGCAAAAAGACCAGCACAGTATCCGGGAAGCGATGCGCGCCGGCGTCAGCGCCTATGTTGCGCATGAGATTCAGGGCGAAGATTTGAGCGCCATCATCCATGTGGCGGCGGCCCGCTTTGCCGAGCACAAGCGGCTGCGTGACGAACTGAAGGAAGCGAAGAGCCAATTGTCGGAGCGCAAACTGGTGGATAGGGCCAAGGGTATTTTGATGGCGGATCACGGCTATAGCGAACCGGATGCCTACAAGCGTATGCGCAGCATGGCGATGAGCAAGGGCAAACGACTCGCCGAGGTTGCCGAGGCCATTATCATGGCCAAGGAGATGGGAGCCTGAATGTCGCATCCGAGTGCATGGTTGCAAGAATATGCACCAAAGTATTGCGCCGAAATCGCTGCGCATCCCGTATACGCGGAAACGCATAATTATCCAAACCCATTGATAATCGGGCTTTCCAGCCAATATCATATGTTTGGCACAGCTCTTGCGGAGTAGTTTGCTGTAACCGGGCCAATGGCGGTTCGGCACAAGTGTGAAAGGACAAAGGTGTCCCGCTGCGTGAATGCGCGGCCGGACGCCTTTTGTATTTCTGGTTGTTGATTTGGCAGCAGACTATTTTTTAAGGAGCAATCAAAATGGCATCAGGATTCTGGCAGGCGGGACACAGGCCGACTTTATTCGCGGCGTTTTTGTACTTTGACGTGAGCTTCATGGTTTGGGTGATACTCGGCCCGCTGGGCGTGCAGATCGCCGCAGACCTGGGACTCAGCCCGGCGCAGAAAGGGCTTATGGTGGCGACGCCGGTATTGTCCGGCGCATTGCTGCGCATCGTCATGGGGATTTTGGGTGACCACCTCAAACCCAGGATGGCCGGGATTATTGGCCAGGTTATTGTAATCGCGGCGTTGCTAATATCCTGGGTGCACGGCATCCACACATTCCAGGGGGTGCTGGTGCTGGGCGCTTTTCTGGGTATGGCGGGGGCGTCCTTTGCAGTGGCGTTGCCGCTGGCATCGCGCTGGTATCCTCCCGAACATCAGGGCACGGCACTTGGCATCGCCGGAGCGGGCAATTCGGGCACCGTGCTGGCCGCCTTGTTCGCGCCGCTGCTGGCTTCGTTTTACGGCTGGCAGAATGTGCTTGGTCTGGCCGCGATACCATTGACGCTGGTACTCTTCGTTTACCTGGTGATGGCTAAAGACAGCCCGGAATGTCCCCCGGCAAAATCCATCGCGGACTACTTCAAGGTGCTGAAGGACCAGGACGCCTGGTGGTTCATGTTTTTCTACAGCGTGACGTTCGGCGGATTCGTCGGGTTGGCGGCATCATTGACGATCTATTTCAATACGCAATATGGACTGAGTCCGGTGATCGCTGGCTATTTCACCGCCGCCTGCGTGTTTGCCGGTTCCATGGTACGGCCCATGGGCGGCATGGTGGCGGACCGGATCGGCGGTATTCGCTCCTTGTCCGTCATGTACGTGGTGGCTGCGGGTTTCCTGGCACTGGTGAGTGTCGGCTTGCCCAATGCATGGCTGGCCCTGGCGGCGTTCGTCGTGGCGATGCTCGCGCTCGGCATGGGCAACGGCGCGGTGTTCCAGCTGGTGCCGCAGCGCTTCCGCAAGGAGATCGGCGTGATGACCGGCCTGGTCGGCATGGCGGGTGGGGTGGGTGGTTTCTATCTCGCCTCCAGCCTGGGTTACGCAAAGCAACTGACCGGCAACTACCAGGTCGGT
>JAJZEQ010000039.1 GCA_021851345.1 Pseudomonadota bacterium | reverse complement strand
AGTCAGTTCGTCGCGCACGGCTTGCAGCTTGCCAAACAATGCATCGCGCGCCAGCAGGAAGGCTTCCGCATCCTGTTTTTTGGTCGGCTTGAAACTGCGCGGCTCATCGGCCTGGGTGTATAGCGCAAGCGTCAATGCAGAAAAGCGCTGGCGGGGATCGCTCAGCTCCCAGGCGGCCTGTATTTCATTCGCCTTGTTGCCCTGCGTTTCGGTGCCGGTCGCAAGCACTTGTGCAAAGGCATGCACAGCAGCCTGCAGCGAAGCGCCGGCACAGGCATCGGCAACCGGGTCGGCATCGAAATCCGCTTCAAGTTCGTCCCGCAACCGTTCCACAGCCCATGCCGCTGCATCCTTCTGCCCCTGGGTGTATGCCCACCACTCGGCGCGCTTGTGCACGAAGTTTTCCAGCAGCGTGCGCGTGCTGTGCAGGCCGTATCCGGCGAACAGCTGCTGCATGTGCCGCGCGGTTTCGCCGTCGGGCGCGGCGCGCAGGCTGTCGGCAAAAGCCTGCCACGCCTCGTCGCGCAGCGCGGCAGTGCGCTCCAGCAGCTGCATGCCGACCGGCACGCCGGCATTCAGCGGCGCGCGCTGGATAATCTGCATGAACCAGCCGTGGAAGGTGCTGATCGTTATGGCCGGCTGCGCCAGCAATGCGTCGCGGTACAGGCCGCGCGCGCGCGCCAGCATGGCATCGTCGATGTCAGCCAGCGCGCGTTCGCGCAGGAATTCGCGCACGGTCTCGTCGTCCCGCACCGCGAGCAGGTGCAGCCACTCGTGCAGCCGCGCCTGCATCTCCTGCGCCGCCTTGCGCGTGAAGGTGATCGCGAGTATCTCGCCGGGCTGCACGCCGGCCAGCAGCAGGCGGACGATGCGCGACACCAGCAGCCAGGTCTTGCCGCTGCCCGCGCAGGCTTCGACGACGACGCTGTTCTGGGGATTAAGGGCGATGCGATTATCCATTGCTCTCCCCCTTCCCAACCTGCCCCCTCGCAAGCTCTCCCCCGGAGGGAGAAGGGCTTATCCTCCCTCTCCCATCGGGGGAGGGATCGAGGGTGGGGGACCACTCCCCTTTGCGGCACAGCCCGCGCATCTCGCAATACATGCACGCCTCGTCCACGCCGTGCGCGGGCATAGCCGCGCCTGTGCGCAGCTGCGCGAACACCGTCAACAGCCGCTCGATATTGGCCTGCGCCAGTTCCGGCACATCCTGCGGCGGCGCAACCGGAATCACCTTGTCCTTTTCGATGCTGATGAAGGCTGCCTGGTCGGCCTCGTAGACATGGGCGTAGCAGGCCAGCTGCACGTCCTCGCCCGGCTCCTTGAGCTTGTTGCGCAGCCGGATCGTATCCATCAACTTGTAGTCCAGCACCCGCAAGGGGTACGCCGGTGGTTTCCCCGCTACTGCGTAGCGACCCTCCCGCAGCACCTTCACCGCGCCTTCCGCCTGCGCATCGACGCGGTCTATGCGCCCGTGCAGGGTCAGCTCACCGGTCAGCGGCATCTCGAACGGCACCTCGCCGCTCTGGTAACGCCAGCCTTCCGCTTCACCTTTCAGCTGCACATCCAGATAGGCGGATATCGCCTGCTGCCAGCGCAGCAGCCAGGCGCGCGCCAGGTAGTCGCGCTCCACCGCCGGCGCGAACACCTCGCTGCTGATGCGCTGCAACGCCTCTTCCAGCGCGGCGCGCGCATGTTCGCCCAGCAGCGGAAACTGCTGATGGAAACGATGCAGGATGTCATGCGCCCACTCGCCGTAATCGCGCTTCTCCACGCCCTCGCGCACCTCGTCCAGCTCGTTGAGGCGCAGCATGTGGCGCGCGAAATATTGGTACGGACAGGCGACCAGGCTGTTGTAGCCGCTGGCCGAGATGCGCTCCGGTATCAGGCTGTGGGGCACCACAGGCGCGGGCATCGCGGCAGCTTCCGGCAACGGAAATTCAGCGGCGCGTACCTGCGCACCTGCCAGCATTCCTGCCAACTCTTTGTCTGCCAGATCATCTCCGTAAGCCAGTTCATGCAGCGCGCGCAGCATCTCCAGATGCGGACTGAGCAGATTCTTCTCGCCGCTTTTGCTGGATTGCCAGGTGGCCAGCACGGTGTCATTCATTGCCAGCAGTCCCAGCAGGTCATCGCGCTGCTGCGCCAGATGGTTCTCGCGCGTGGGCAGGCCCAGCGTGCTGCGCACCGCGTCGTTGAACCACAGGCTGCCGTTGTCGGTGCCCGGCAAATGCGCGGCATCGGCACCGAGCAGCAGCACCGCGTCAAAACTGCGCCAGCGCGTGGCGGCCAGGTGGGTGAGCAGCACCGGGCTGTCTATTGAAGTATCGCGGAAGGTGTGGGCGTCGAGCTGCTGGGCCAGCCAGCGCCGCCATTCGGCACGGCTGAAGCGCGTGTTGTCCGCCGCCAGCTCCTGCTGCCAGGTATGCAGCGCCTGCAACAATTGCGCGCCCGCCTCGTCCGCCGCCAGACCCTGCAGCACGCCGAGGATGGACAGGCTGTCATCCAGCGCGCGCAGCCAGCCGCCCAGCGTGTCGCTGCCCCTGCGCAATGAATCTGCCGCCTGGCGCAGTCGCGCCAGCGCGGTTTGCACCCCGGCCGCGCCGTGCGCCAGATCGAAAAACGCGTCCAGGTGCGAGGCCACGCCGTGTTTGCGCACCAGTTGTTCGAGCTGGTACACGGCCTGCTTGCGCGCACCCGCTTCGAGATCGGCGAAGATGAACGGCGACTTGAGCAGGTCGAGCAGATCCTGGTAATAAAAATCGCTTTGCAGCGCATCCAGCCAGCGCATCAGCACCGTGCTCACCGCCAGCGTGGACATCGTCCAGCCAGTCTCGTCCTGCACCAGCACTCCGGCGCGTTCCAGCAGGGCGCGCACGCGCCGCGCAACGAGACGGTCCTGCGCGACCAGCGCGATGTTCTGCTTGCCCGCCAGCAGCCAGCGCCGCACCTGCACCTCGGCGGCGCGCGCCTCCTGTTCCAGGCTGTGCGCGCCGAACAGACGCAGGCGCCGAGATAATGAGGCTTCGGGTTGTTTTTTCAGCAGCGCGGCGGCGCTGCGCAGATCGGCGCTTTCCGCAGCATGTTGCAGGGAACGGGACAGCAGCGCGCAGGCCGGCGCATCGGCCACCATCTTGCGCAAATCGAAGATCGTGACGGCAACGCGCGCGCGGCAGGCTTCCAGAAAATACGCTTCCGGTGCTGCGAGATCCGAGGTCAGCAATACATACAGCGGTGTATCCACCCGCTGCGCCAACTGCGCCAACCGCTGCTGGTAGGCGCGCACGATGTCCAGTTCGCCGCCCGCCGCCATCGCATACCACAGCTCGTGCACCACGCGCGCCTCGAACTGCATGGCTTGTCCGCTGCGCGCCCGGTAGGCCTGTGCAAGCTGCTCCGCAAACTCCGCCCCAGATTCCGGCAACGCAACATGGTGACGGGTCAGGTCATCCATCAAACCGAGCAGTTCGCGCGACAGGCTCCACAGGTCGGCATCGGCAAACCAGCGCCGCTCGCGCAAGGCCTGGTACAACGCGGTGATGCGCTGCGTGTCGGGCTGGATAGGAGCGGTTAGCGGAACGGATTGCGCCCAGTCGCTGAGCGTGACCATCTGCGGCAACAACAGGGCAGGCAGGCAGGCCTCGGCACTCAAGGCCTGCGCCAGCGGCCGTGCCGCATGGTAGTTGGGCAACAGGATCGTTGCCCCGCGCAGATCGGGCAGGGCGTTCTGCGCCAGGATGTTGCGCGCGACGCTATCAAAAAAAACAGCCGCCGCTGTTTGCGTGCTGCTGCTTTTCAAGTTTCCCATAATATGATGTTGCTTAGCAGCAGAGTGTGGAAAAACGTAGCGATAGGCGATCAGGCAAGGCGGAAACCAGCGAAAAAATAGCCACTCTGACACGGTGTTGCGTAGCATCCCGGTGCGGGAGGAGCGGCCTGCATCTGCTCCCGCAATCGGTTAGCTTCGCTATAACCTGCGACTTGGCGAGTATTAACCAGCGGCTTATGTCACCGTTTTTTGGTGGCTTAGCCGAATGGCTAGTAGTTCCATTATTAATGGCTTCCATATTTGATGACAGTGACGCATCTTTCGGAATGCGGTAAGGAGAAACTAAAAAAACTGGCACGTCATTCTCGCGAAAGCGGGAATCCAGTAGGTGTAAACAAAATGCATTTTTGCCTTACTGGATTGCTTCACTTCGCTCGCAATGACGGCATTTTGGATTCCCGTCATTGTAACAAGGCTTCAGCTGCGAGCGAAGCGCGGCAGAGGGGTAGCCGACGCGGCAATCCAGAAATACAAACCGCTGGATTGCTTCACTTCGTTCGCAATGACAGTAAGGGTGCCATGAATTATGGAAGTATCAATAGTAACGTGCCGCAGATGCGGTTTACACAAAGTCTGTCGCTTCGCGACCCCGCATTTTGCGCCGGTTTCCAACGTAGCATCATCGCCTCACATAACCAATGCCTTAGTTGACGTAGTTTGCCAACTTAGGCAGATGGCTAGTGGTTTCATCAGTGGTTTTTACCCTTTCAGCGTTCGAGGAGATTCTTCTTGTCCTTGACCTTGGCCCACTCATCGGCATCTTCGGGCGGATCGATTTTTTCGACGATGGTTTTCCATGTTTTGGATAATTCCGCGTTCAGCGCGATGAAATGGCGCTGGTTCTCGGGCAGATCATCCTCGGCGTAGATCGCCTCTACCGGGCATTCGGCTACGCACAGCGTGCAATCGATGCACTCGTCGGGATCGATCACCAGGAAATTAGGTCCGGCGTGGAAGCAGTCAACAGGGCACACTTCGACACAGTCGGTATATTTGCATTTGATGCAGGATTCGGTAACTACATAAGTCATGGTGAAACTCCATTTATTTGCAACGCGGCATTTTAACAGAGCTGGTCATAATTAATTCACTTCACAGCAAAGCGGTTTTTGGGTAGGATGACACTTGATATCCAGCGAACCACCCCCAATCATCCGTCTGTTGCATTCCGATTCAACCATCACAATAGCGAGTACAAACCATGAGCGAACATATACATTACGTTTCCGATGCCACTTTTGACGCCGAAGTCGTGCAGGCCCCCCTGCCGGTTCTGGTGGATTACTGGGCCGAATGGTGCGGCCCGTGCCGCATGATCGCTCCTATCCTGGAAGAAGTCTCCAAGGAATACGCCGGGCGGCTTACGGTCGCCAAGCTTAATGTGGACGAGAACCAGCAAACCCCCGCAAAGTTCGGCATACGCGGTATTCCGACGCTGATGTTGTTCAAAAACGGCGACATTGCCGCCACCAAGGTCGGCGCATTGTCAAAATCCCAATTAACAGCTTTTATTGACAGCCACATCTAAAGCGTTTACTGTCACGCCCGCATCGCCTCTCAGCTTCGTCCCTTTGCACCTAAAAAACATATATAACGAACATGCTCCAGGCCATGCGGGCGGACTTCTTCAGCCCCGACCCAATCTGTTTCTTTTAATACTTCCCAATTAACATTCTCTTTTGGTTTCCTTCTCTCAATCAACATTCCCGCATCGCTATGCACCTATCTGACCTAAAAGCAAAGCACGTCACCGAACTCGTTGAAATGGCCGCGGCCAACGAAATAGAAAACGCCAACCGAATGCGCAAGCAGGACCTGATCTTCGCGCTGCTGAAAAGCCAGGCGAAAAAAGGCGAGAGCATCTTTGGCGACGGCACGCTGGAAATCCTGCCGGATGGCTTCGGCTTCCTGCGCTCTCCCGACACCTCTTACCTGGCCGGCCCGGACGACATTTACGTCAGCCCCAGCCAGATTCGACGCTTCAACCTGCACACCGGCGATTCGATAGACGGCGAGATACGCACGCCCAAGGACGGCGAGCGCTATGTCGCGCTGGTGAAAGTCGACAAGGTCAATGGCGAACCTCCGGAGAATGCGAAAAACAAGATCCTGTTCGAGAACCTTACCCCGCTATTCCCGACCGTGCCATTGATCCTTGAGCGCGACATACGCGCCGAGGAAAACATCACCGGCCGCATCATCGACATCGTTGCGCCGATCGGCAAAGGCCAGCGCGGTCTGCTGGTGGCCTCGCCGAAATCCGGCAAGACCGTGATGCTGCAGCACATCGCGCATTCCATCTCCTCGAACAATCCCGATGCGGTGCTGATCGTGCTGCTGATAGACGAACGCCCGGAAGAAGTGACCGAGATGACCCGCACCGTGCGCGGCGAGGTGGTCGCTTCCACCTTCGACGAACCGGCCAGCCGCCATGTGCAGGTCGCAGAAATGGTGCTGGAAAAGGCCAAACGCCTGGTCGAACACAAAAAAGACGTGGTGATCCTGCTCGACTCGATCACCCGCCTGGCGCGCGCTTACAACACCGTGGTTCCGTCATCCGGCAAGGTGCTGACCGGCGGCGTGGATGCCAACGCGCTGCATCGCCCCAAGCGGTTCTTCGGCGCGGCGCGCAACATCGAGGAAGGCGGCTCGCTGACCATCATCGCCACGGCGCTGGTCGACACCGGCTCGCGCATGGACGATGTGATCTACGAGGAATTCAAGGGCACCGGCAACATGGAAATCCATCTGGATCGCCGCATGGCCGAGAAGCGCATCTATCCGGCGATCAACGTCAACCGTTCCGGCACGCGCAAGGAAGAATTGCTGATCAAGCAGGACATCCTGCAAAGGATCTGGCTGCTGCGCAAGCTGCTCTATCCCATGGACGAACTGGAAGCGATGGAATTCCTGCTCGACAAGATCAAGGCAACCAAGAACAACGCCGAGTTCTTCGACTCGATGCGGCGCTAAGAACAGATGCAGCTGGCAGGACAGGGCGATGCCCGCGAGCATCTTGCTCGCGGGCATCGCCGCTCCTGCACCCGAAAAATCATGGTCGCTTCTAAAGCACGCTGAAATAGCCCGTCTATGGCGCGGCTCATACCTGGCGGCTTGCAGCCACTTCCCATTCCGCAACACCATCGCGCAAATGCGCGGATACAAAACCCTCCTTGCGCAGCAGTTCAACAGCATCTATTGCCATCAGGCAATAAGGGCCACGGCAGTACGCGACGATAGGCCTGTCCCTGGGCAGTTCCGCAAGCCGCTGGCGCAGCTCATCGAGCGGGATCGACCGGGCAAAGGGAAGATGTGTCGCCAGATATTCATCCGTCGGGCGCACATCCAGCACGACCACTTCCCCGCGGCGCGCCATTTTCATCAGCGTTTCACGATCACTGGGTACCAGTTCTTCGGGTTGGGTGGCAATTTTCTGCAACGCCATCTGCAACTCGACCAGGCGCTCCTCAGCCAGACAGTGTATAGCCACCCATAAGTCGGCCACGGCCTTGTCGGCAAGACGGTAGCGGATGTTCTTGCCCTGCCGTTCGGTTTCCACAAGGCTCGCCGTGCGCAGCTCGCGCAGATGCGCACTGGCCAGTTTTACGCTGATCGAAGCCTCGCGCGCCAGCATGTCCACTGTCTTCTCGCCCTGGCATAACAGCTCGATCAATTCCAGCCGCTTCGGGCTGGAGAACACCTTGCCTATCCTGGCCACCTGCTCGTAGAGCACATCCTTGGTTTTGCGTGAAGCTTTCATGTCTTCAATCCGTTAATTATTGGAACAAACAGTGCAAACTCTAAACCATATTGACACAAACACACAATAGATGGTTAAATCATTCTAATAATTATTAGAATGTTAATCAACCAAGGAGGCCTTCATGAAAACCTTATTCATTCTTAACGATGCACCCTATGGCAGCGAGCGCACCTACAACGGCCTGCGTCTGGCCGGAGCTGTTGCCAAACAGGAAGGCGACGAGGTTCATCTGTTCCTGATCGGTGACGCGGCTTCTGCTGCTCATCGCAATCAGAAAGTACCGCAGGGTTTCTACAGCATCGAAGTCATGCTCGGCAATGTGCTTCGCCATGGAGGCAAGGCCGGCATCTGCGGCACTTGCATGGATGCGCGCGGCCTGGCCGAAAGCGAACTCGCCGAAGGCACCCATCGCAGCACGCTGGCGGAACTGGCCGAGTGGACGGCGTGGGCAGACAAGGTTCTGGTGTTCTGATCATGGGACGCAGTGTCATTGTATTGGGTGCCGGACTTGGTGGGCTGGTTGCCGCCGAGACACTCAGAAAACTGCTGCCAGACTCAGACCGCGTGGTTGCGGTGGATCGCAGCGACAGGCATTTCTTTCCGCCTTCGCTGTTATGGCTGATGGTCGGCGACCGCAAACCGGAAGACTTCACACGCTCCCTTGACCGGCTGGAGAATCGTGGTGTGGAGCTGCGCCATGGCAACGTCACCCGTATCGATCCGGCGCGCAGGGAAGTCGTAATCGACAGCCAATCATTCGCCGCCGATGCCTTGGTGATCGCGCTGGGCGCCGACTATGCGCCCGGGGCTATCCCCGGTCTGGCGGCGTCAGGACTGAACATCTATACGCTGGAGGGCGCAGGAGCCATCCGCGATGCTCTTGCATGTTTCGAAGGCGGGCGCATCGTCATTCTCACTGCCGCACCGATGTACAAGTGCCCGGCGGCGCCCTACGAGGCAGCACTGCTGGTGGACGCCTTTCTGCGCAAGCGCGGTCTGCGCGACAAGACGGCAATCGAGTTTTTCGCCGCCGAACCCCGTCCGATGTTCGTGGCCGGCCCTGACGTGGGTGCCGCCGTGCGCGGCATGGTCGAGACGCAGGGTGTGGCCTACCATCCCGAGCATCAGGTCAAAGAGATCGATCCGGCGGCGCGCCGTATCACTTTCGCCAACGGCACGACCGCCGAATACGACCTGCTGTTCTATGTCCCGCCGCATCGGGCACCGGCAGTGGCGCGCGAAGCGGGACTCACCAACGAGGCAGGCTGGATTCCGGTGGATCGGCATACGATGCAAACAAAGTTCGAGCGCGTTTACGCCATCGGCGACATTAACTCTATTCCCTTGAAGATGGGTCGCCCACTGCCCAAGGCCGGGATATTCGCCCACGGTCAGGCTGAGGTAGTGGCGAACAACATTGCCCATGCCTGGACCGGTCGGGGCACGCCGCGAAAATTCGTCGGCGAGGGGTTGTGTTTCATCGAAACCGGCAACGCACGCGCCGGCATTGGCAAGGGAAATTTCTACGCCGAACCGATGCCCAAAGTGGAAATGCACGGGCCGAACCTGTTCTGGCACATGAGCAAGATACTGTATGAGAAGTACTGGCTGTATCGGCACTTCTGACGATATCGCGTTTTATCAACAATAAAGGAAGCAGCTATGTTTTTTAAACAACTGGCAACGAAAGAATCTTCACTGTCCTACTTTTTCGGCTGCGGCGGCAAGGGTAGGGGCGTGGCGGTGGATGTGGTCGCGGGAGACGAGGAGTGGTTCATCGAGGAAGCAAAGAAGGCTAACGTCACGATCAACTACGTCATTGATACCCACGTCCATGCCGACCATTACTCGGGCGGCAGGAAGCTCGCGCAGATAGTGGGCGCGCCATACTGCCTGCATGAGTCGGACAAGGGCCTGGTCAAGTTCGAGTTCGAATCTCTGCGTGACGGGCAGTTGCTCGACATTGGCAACGTCGAGGTCAAGGTGCTGCATACCCCCGGCCATACGCCGGACAGCATCTGTCTGCTGGTGTCCGACAAGCGCCGCACCGAGGCGCCATGGTTCGTGGTCACCGGCGATACGTTGTTCGTTGGCGCGGCCGGGCGTCCCGATCTCGCAGGAAAGGAGCGCGAGATGGCTGCCGTGCTATACGACAGCCTCCAGAACAAACTGCTGTCCCTGTCCAATGAAGTCGAAATTTTCCCAGGCCATCAGGCCGGCAGCGTCTGCGGTGTGGGGTTATCGGGCAAGCCATCCTCGACCATCGGCTTCGAGAAACGCTGGAATCCCGGATTACTGATGGGTAAGCACGACTTCATCGAAACCTTGGTCAGCGAAATCCCGCCGCGCCCCGCCGAAATGGACAAGATGGTCGCGGCCAATCTTGCCGGATAAAGAGAGAGAACACATGTCCAGACAGACCCATACATTGGCAGCGGAGGCTGTTTACATCCGCGGCATCCGGACCAATTTGCACCAGTTTGTCCAGCAGGCGATCCAGGTGTTCTTCGTCGGCCTCTTGATCGGCATGGAGCGCAATGTGCTGCCCGTGCTGAGCCAGGATTTTGGGGTGCCCAAGGGATCATTCCTGTTTCTGATGTCTTTCGTAGTCTCATTCGGTTTCGTCAAGGGCATCCTGAATTTCGTCGCAGGCCGGCTGTCCGAACGCATCGGACGCAAAAAAGTATTGCTGCTGGGCTGGATGGCGGCGCTGCCCATCCCTTTCATGATCCTGTATGCACCCAGTTGGGGATGGATTGTCGCGGCCAATGTTTTTCTGGGCATCAATCAAGGCTTCGCCTGGAGCATGACGGTGACCAGCAAAGTGGATATCACCCGTGCCGAACAGCGCGGCTTCGCCACCGGAGTCAACGAATTCGCGGGCTATGCGGCGGTGGGAACAGGCGGGCTGGCGACAGGCTATCTGGCCATCATTTACGGCCCGCGCGAGGCGCTGTTCGGTTTCAGCCTTGCGGTGATCATCACCGGCATGCTGATTGCGTTTTTGTTTATCAAGGAAACCCTGCCCTGGGCAAAAG
>JAJZEQ010000070.1 GCA_021851345.1 Pseudomonadota bacterium | reverse complement strand
GATCTCGAAGCTGACGTGACGCTTTTTCAGGTTTGCATGCGCCTTATCCTCATCCCATTCAAAGCTGATATTCATGGCGTGATGTTACTACATAAATGTTATTACCGCTTAACCTATTCCTTTTTCAAAAGAGCCAATCACCTCCGAACCGGTAGCAGTTCTTGCCGCTGTATTTGGCCGTATACATTGCATCATCGGCAACTTTTACCAACTGTTCTGTCGTTTCTCCGTTGTCAGGATAGAGAGCGATGCCGATGCTGGCGCTTATCGAGCAGGTTTGTCCATTCAGGTCGAACTGGCTCGCGAGATTTGCGACGATCTTCTTTGCCACACGTTCGACGCTGGCCGGTGTTCGCACGTCGCTGATGATCACCGTAAACTCGTCGCCGCCCATGCGGGCTACCGTGTCCGATTCGCGTACGCATGCCGTGATTCGCTTGGCTGCCTCGCGCAACAGCGCATCACCGGCATCGTGGCCCAGGGTGTCATTGATGATCTTGAAGTCGTCGAGATCGATAAAAAGGACGGCGAACGATCCCTTGTCCCTGCTTGCCCTTGTCATTGCCTGGTCAAGGCGATCATGGAACAGAATACGGTTAGGCAGTGCGGTAACGGGATCGTGCTGGGCGAGCTTGAGAATCTGTTCATTGGATTGCTTGAGGTGTGTTATTACTTTCCAGAGGAAGCGTGCCTGGAAACGGCCGATGACATTCGTGTTGCCCAATTGAGCCTCGGCATAGGCAGTGACACTGTCATCGCCCGTGAGGTTTAAAGCGAGGCAGGGGCGGCATGCCGCTATCGCTTCGGCAAGGCTGGTAAAATTCCGGATGCCCTGTTTCGCCGCAATGGCCAGTGCCGGAGCCTGCGGGTTGACATCGATTATGCCGACAATTTCAATCAGCGGATCGTCGAGAAAGAGGTCGAGCATTGCTGTGCCACCGCGGCCCGCACCGATAACGAGTACCCTTTGCTTGCTTTGGGATTCTGCTGTCATGGCCTATCTGGCAACAATTGTTCGATATCGAGCAGATTATCATTTTTTCCACGCAGAACAGTCATTCATTCCCAATAAACCTGAAAATAATGTGTTGGTAATTCCCTGGGCGCGCAGCTGCACGGAATCAAGAACAATGGTCTTCATGAAATGGGATAGAACCAGGGGCGCAATGGTGAACAGCATCAGTATGAAGGAATACACCGCCAGCTGGATTTTGGCCCCAACCCTAATTTCCGGGCAACGATGGACCTGGAGAATTTTTAATGGTGGATTACCTGATTTCGGCAACGGCCTGATGAATAGCGTTTATCAGCCCGGATTTGGTCAGCTATCGCTGAGCAAAAGACTCAAATCCGGTCAATCTGCGGCAAGCGACAGCTTCCGCCCTTCCTTGAGCAATGCGGTACAAGCCTCTACCGGCAAAGGCTTCGAGTAGTAATAGCCTTGCAACTCGTCACAGTTGTTGCGTAACAGGAAAGCGAGCTGAGCTGCGCTTTCCACGCCCTCGGCAATCACCCTCATTCTGAGGTTATGCGCCAGATCGATGATGGTGCGCGTTATCATGGCATCGTCAGCATCGGTCGTAATGTCGCGAATAAAGGATTGGTCAATTTTAAGCACATCTGTGGCAAATCGTTTGAGATAATTAAGGCTCGAATGCCCGGTGCCAAAGTCATCCACCGACAGTTTCACACCCAGAGATTTAAGCTCACGCAGCGTTTGTACGGCCCGCTCCACATCCCTCATGATGATGCTTTCGGTAATCTCCAACTCTAAATATTTTGCCTCCAGTCCTGTTTCTCCAAGTACCTGTTTCACCACTTGGCAAAGGTCCTGGCGATGAAACTGGACAGCCGAAAGATTGACCGCCACGCAGCACGGTTTTATCCCCATACTCTGCCAAACCCTGGCCTGGGCGCAGGCGGTGCGCAGCACCCATGTCCCTACCGGCACGATCAGCCCGTTGTCTTCCAGCAGGGGAATGAAAGTAGCAGGAGAAATCATGCCACGCTCGGGATGATCCCAGCGCAGCAACGCCTCCAGGCCACAGATTTCGTTGCTGCGCAGATCGACCTTGGGCTGGTAATGCAACTCAAACTCAAAATTTTCCGCTGCCTTGTGCAACCCGCTGTCAAGCTGCATATCACGCTGAGACCGCTGGTTCATTTCAGCCTGAAAGAAACAGAACTGATTGCGACCATCAATTTTTGCCTGACGTAATGCTGCCGTGGCGCTTTTGAGTAGCTCTTGCGCAGTTACCCCATCGCCGGGAGCCACGGCGATACCGATGCTGGCCGTCAAATGCAGCTGATGCTCGGCAATTCTGAACGGGGCAGCCAATGCTTCCAGCACTTTCCTCGCCACGACGGCGGCATCTGCCGCTGCACTCATGCTCAGCAGTATCATCACAAATTCGTTGCCGCCGGTCCGCCCCACCGTATCACTTTCGCGCAGACAACTGCTCAGCCTTGCCGCCGTCTGCTTGAGCAGTTCATCGCCCAGCGCAGCGCCAAGATTGTCGTTGATCAGCTTGAAGCGATCCAGATCGATCAGCATTATTGCCACAGCATTTTCTCCGCGCCGCGAGAGCGTGCAGGCAAAGTCGATGCGGTCATAGACCGTGCTGCGGTTCGACAAGCCAGTCAGTGCATCATATTGCGTCAAATATTGCGCGTGTTCCTCGGCCTTCTTGTATGCCGTGATATCACTCACCATGAAAAACAGCAGTGTCTGCCCTTCTTCCGTCAATGCTCTTGAAATGTTGGCCAGATAATATTTGTGGCCCTGCATATCTTGCCGCTCGAAAGCCAATCCGGAACGCATTTCTCCGCTCTCAAGGACATTTTCAAGTGCATTGGTCAAATTTTTGCTTGTCCCGAATATCTGGGTTACCGATTGACCGACAAAAGTTTCCGCTGTATCCAAGCCGAACATGTTCAGCGATGCCTTGTTGACCATGCGCACGTTCAGTGCTGTATCCATCACCACCAAACCGGAAGGCATGTCGTCGATTATTTGTTTGGAAAATCTCTTTTCCCGGACAATCACCTGATGCTCGGCATAAAAATATGTATCAAGCGCCAGTTCCATATCGAAGAAAACGATTTTGAGCAGCGCGGAGTAGGTTGCAATACACTTTTTCTCATCGCCCTCCAGCAGGTGGTAAATGGCGGGCATGAGTTCGTGCAGATATTTGCGATAGGCTCCGATATACCATTGATGGGTCAGCCCGACGCGCTGGTGAACCATTCCGACACGCAGGCGATTCTCGACATATTCAGCGCCATATTCGCCCTCGGTGAGCTGGCTGAAATAAACCGACAGAGTGTGTTTGAGACGTTCCAGTTTCTCGGTGTTGCCGAGCAAGGGCAACAATTGGGGAAAGTGTTGCAGATGCCGATAGAATACCTCGCTGAAAGGATCACGCTGCGCCTCCAGATGTGCGTGAAGCTTTTTAAGCAGCGCGACATCCGCCCCGGTAAATTCAAGAAACGCCTTGCGAGCTACAATTTCGGCATCGTCTATGCCGGTTAGAATGGATATGGGTATGGCCGAACTATTCATGATCCCTCCTTTGGTTAATCAATTTGGCATACGGCGAATCAACGCCTCAAACTCCTCAACCGGCACGGGTTCGCTAAACAAGTAACCCTGGTACGCGTGACAGCCATGGCGTTCGAGGAAGTCGCGCTGTGCCTCGTTTTCCACGCCTTCTGCAATCACTTTCATTCCCAGGCTGTTGCCCATGCTGATGATGGTCTGCACGATCACTGCATCGGTGGGTTTGATGCCTATATTGCGCACGAAAGACAGGTCGATCTTCAATTGGTCGAACGGCAGTTGTGTCAGGTAAGACAGCGATGAATAGCCCGTGCCAAAGTCGTCCATGGAAAAGTGCACGCCGGCTTCCTTGAGGTCACGCATCTTGGCGACAGCGTTATCAATATTGCCCAGCACCACACTCTCGGTCAGTTCAAGCTTGAGCCGGGCCGGATCGGCACCGGTTTTTTCAAGGGCTTCGCGCACTTGTTCAACGAAATCCAATTGGTGGAACTGCCGCGCGCTCACGTTGACGGCGAGTTGCAGTTCACATGCCAATGGGTTTGTTTCCCATGCCTTGATCTGGGCGCAGGCGGTTTCCAGCACCCAAAGACCTATGGGCAGAATCAGCCCGGTATCTTCAGCTAGGGGGATGAATTGCAGCGGGGAGACCAGACCGCGTTCCGGATGCAGCCAACGCAGCAATGCTTCGGCGCCGATGGGGTGGTTGGCGGCATTCACCTGTATCTGGAAGAAGAGCTTGAATTGCTGCTGGGAGAGTGCGTGGCGCAGATCGGCTTCAAGTGCGGCACGAGCTTCGAGCGAGGCCTGCATGTCCGGATCGAAGAAGCGCAGGGTGTTGCGGCCAGAGGTCTTGGCTTGATACATCGCGGTATCGGCGTGCCTGAACAGGTTATCCATGCCGATCTCGTTGTCGCGGAACAAACTGATGCCGATGCTGGCGGAGCAGTAGTGTTCAAATCCCTGGAGGTGGAAAGGCTGGTTAAGGGAGGCAAGAACCTTCTCTCCAATATCCCGAGCTTGCGCTACCGCTCGCAGGGTGTCTTCGTCCAGTTCCTCAAGAACGACGACGAACTCGTCGCCACCCATTCGGGCGACCGTATCGCTGTTGCGCACGCAATCCAGGAGACGCCTGGCGACCTCGATCAGCAACAGATCACCGATGTTGTGACCCTTGGTATCGTTAAGTGCCTTGAAGTTGTCCAGATCAATGAACAGGATGGCACCATGGTTCTTGTTGCGTGTGCTGTGGGTCAGCACCTGTCGTACACGGTCCCGCAACAGGCTACGGTTGGGCAGGCCGGTCAGTGGATCATAAAAGGCGAGTTGCTCGATATGAGCGGCCTGGGCTTTAAGCTCGGTGATGTCCTCCACAACGATCAACAGATCTTCTTCTTCTTCTTCTTCTGCAAGCCGGATTCCAGTGATGGTGAGGCGCAGCCATTTTTCGCCCAGCGCGGCGTCGATGCCGCGCAAGGACATCCCGCTGGCGAGGACGGCTTGCGCCTGCTGGCGCAGATCGGGCAGCGGCAGGAGGTCTTCGAGTTCGCGCCCGGAAACGTCTTCTCCGTTTCCCAGTCTGAACATCTCGCGGAAGGAGCGGTTGACGCTCCGCACCTTGAGGGCGTCGTTCACCACGATCAGCCCCGCGGGCAGGCTCGCAATGATGTCCTCGGCGTAGCGCTTGAGGCCAAGCATAATATGCCGGTCGGCCTGTATATAGGTGTCGATGGCCAGCCCCATGTCCAGGAACGCGATCTTCTGCAGCGCGTGACAGGTGGCGAGAAACTTGTCCGGGTCGTCGCCAAGCAGGCGCCACAGCTCGGGCAGCAACCCAACGAGGTACCTGCTGTAGGCGCCGATGTACCACTTGGGTTCGAGTCCGATGTGCTGATGGACGACGCCTACGCGCAGGCGGTTGAGAATGTATTCGGGGCCGTAGTCGCCCGCGGTCAGGCTGTCGAAGTAGGCCGCCTGGGTTTGCTTCAGGTGCTCAAGGGAGGGTGCATCCGGGATGAAACGGCGGGTTTCCTCGAACTTGGTGAGATGGGTGTAAAAGTCGTCCACGAAGTGCCGCGACACATCTTGCAGGCGCGCGTGCAACTCCGTGAGCAAGCTGACATCGGTTTCGTCGAACTCCAGGAATGCCTTGCGCCGGGTAATCTCTTGCGCGTCGATCCTGATCGCCCGGGCCAGCGCGGCGACGGCCTCGTCCGAGAGATTCATTGTCCGGCTCCCGCTATGGGGCCGCAGATGGCGAGGGGGAGGTCAGGCTTGCTTGCTTGCTTGCTTGCGCAATATTTTTTCCACGCCAGGCTCCGATCTTTGGTTATTCTTGTTCACGTTTTGCGCCAGACTCCGGTATGCCCTCTTCCCCGGCTGCTCTCTTTATTCACGGACTCATGCGATTGCATAGCGGCGGCATGCCGAAGGTTTCGCAAAACACCCGGTACAGATCCCGCTCGGCCCAGCGCCATCCTTCGCTGATCAGGCGAAACCGCACCCGCGCGGCACCGTCTGCAAGGTGGTGATAAAGTAACACGTTATCGCTGCTGCCACGCAGATGATCCCCCAAACGCTTGCGCAAATCCCCGGTCGAGCCGATATACACTATGCTGTGCGGCCCCGGCGGCGCGCTTTTCTCAAGCCATCCCTCTTTTGCTACACTCACGGGCGAACCCAAAGCCGCCCGGATTTCGTACACCCCCGGCTGGGCCGGAACCGTAGTCCGCAGCGCTTGAGAGGTTAGCGGCACCAGTGCGGAGAACCCCTCGGTCGCCGCCAGATAGTTCATGCGCTGGCCGCGGCTCCGGCAATCGGGAATCGCCAGGTCGTGCCGGATGTTGGCCACGGTGCGCCGCAACAGGCGAATGCCGTATTCGCGCTCGAGGATGGCAGCGATGGCCTCGTCCGTCAGCGGCTCCCACAATACTCCTTGGAGCATCCATGCCTTTTCCCTTTTTATCACATGGTCCACGAAATGACAATGAACCCTCCTGGGCTTCGGGAAAAGCCCGCCCAACGGCTTCACCTCACCGTTCGGCAGCGCGATGGATAACACGCGCACCAACCGGGAGATCCGGCCCGGATCCGCCACCACCGCAAGATTTGACTCCGACCGCAGCCGGGCGGAAATTTCCGCCTGGGTCAGGGGCAAGAGCGCCAAGGACTGCCCGGAACGCAGATACGCCGCTTGCGATGCCAGTACTGCCTGCATCAGCGCGTGAGTGAGCCGGTTCCGGGTGTTGATGAGGCGCAACCTGCGCAATACGCCCGCCAGTTCTGCCGGGCAGTTCGGGCGGGACATCAGGTGGTTCACGCCCTCCTCATCGAACCGGTATTCCCGCACGTAGCTGTCGCGGTGGTAGAGGAATACCAGATCCTGGTTCACCTCGTGTATCTTCCCCAGAACCGGGGAGGTTTGGGTTTGAGGGGTGCCGGTTTGATGGCGGGCGTCCACATCGTCCGCCACTTGCGCGCCTTGCAATTGACCCACGGTCACCCAGGGGCGCAGGGCGGAAAACCCGGTGGAAGACTCCGCCTGGGTCACGAGACGGTCGATAGCCCGCAGCGGCAACTCCAGAAAGCGGGCAAGTACGATTTTACCGAGCAGGGCGGCATCAATTTTTTTATTGTTGGGGTGCCGCAATTGCTATTACGCTGATAGGAATCGTCTCGGAATTCGGATAAATCGTACGCCAAGGGTTGAAAGCTTCTCCTTGAGGGCGATGGGCTTGAGCGGAGGCAGGAGATCGGCCATTTTTTACTCGCCAAGGGCTGCCAATGTGGCGGTAATTATTTCCTCGCCTAGAAAACAACTGGAAGTTGGGTGATTCTGACTGAAACCGCGAAATGTTACAGCGGCTAAATCAATCAGGCAGGGGCTGGTGATAGATCAACGAATGTCGCAAAAACCTGCCAATCAAATCCAATTCTGCCTATGCGCATCTTTACTTCTTCGCCCCACCATTAACCGCCGCTTTAAGTACGCCTCCTGCCTTGAATGCAGGTTGCCTGGCAGCTTTTATTTTCAACACCGCACCGGTGGCCGGATTGCGTCCCGTGCGGGCGGCCCGTTGGCGAACTTCAAACGTTCCAAAACCTACCAGTGCCAGCTTGTCACCCTTCTTGAGGGTCGCGGTGATGATTTCCAGCAGCGCGGTGATGTTGCGTTCAGCGTCAGCTTTCCTGCTGCCGCTCCTGGTTGCCAGCGCGTCGATCAGTTCTTTGCGGTTCATGTTTATTGCTCCTCGGTGTGATTGACTGGGGTAAAACAGCTGCTGATTGTGGTGGAAATATGAGCGGGTGGCAAGTGGCCAAGTGCGAATGGCCAAGGGCGAACTTCGTACGCTACGCGATCCTGCCAACGATGATTCATGACAATGGCTTAACCGCTTTTCCCGTTCCACTGCAATGGCATGCCAGGCATCTCCGCCTTTCCTGCATAAACATCAAAATGACAGTTTTGCCATAGAAATCCATCCTCGGCTGAAAGTGCTGAAATTTGTTCCGCATGGTTGCTGATACCCTATTCCCATAGAAATTTTTTCCCTGTCTTTTATTTCAAGCCTGCCAAAAATTATTCCATATGTCAGCACGAGCTGGCTCTTGCCGTCATGAGCGCCATGGTACCAGTGAGAATAATTTGCCTCAATCTCCGGCCAGGCATTCTGGAGAATATGCCCCTGTAATGCCGCGTTCCACACTATCGGGATGCCGACATTCCCTTGGCCGTGATCAGGCACGCTTGCCGAAAGCGTGCTTTGGATGTCGATACCATGTTGTCTCGTACCCCATCCTTTGCCTGCAGCCATGGAAGGTGTGAAAATGGTACTGTGTGATGATATTGAATCGCTGCCCGTCGGAACACTCAAACCGAACAACCCGCTGATGATGTAGTTGCCATTTTCTTCATTGGCAGCAAGGATTCGGTATTTCGCAAGCAAGGCCTCGTCTGCCCAACCGGAAGAGCTATTTTTTGTCCCCTGCTTGTCTATGTAGGCTGGAATGCCGATCTGAATCTCGAAATTCTCCCCGGGAATCAAATCCAACCCTTTGTTCATACCGTAGTTCTTGAACGTCGCCCCGCCGGGGATATATTGTTGGCCGTAGTCATAACGAAATCCCTGCGTCAATCTGGGAGTTGACATTCCTATCAACGATTCCCAATGCGGCTGGATTTCCCGGGTTCGGCTGACGATCTGCATCCAGTCGGAAGTGAAGCTGTCATCGGGAACACGATCTTCCCCGTTGGCAGAAGAAATCGCTATCAAAAACATAGCGGAAAAGGACGAAGCGGCGATCCACGTTGTTTTGGTCCGGCTCCATTTTCCGGCCAACCCTGCCATCTGTTTCATGTGTGCCCTTGTCACGGAAGTGCATAGCAAAGTCGCACACTATTTACCAAACTGCATATTCTGTAAAGTTACTTATTGTTTACACAATATAACTTATTAATATATTGCGGATAAGTGAGTTGGAAATTGGAATAATCAACTTACGGAGTGAACGGGGTCTGCTCACGAAACGGAAAAAATTTCCTTAAGTCTGGCCCGGGGAAAAGGCAATACCGCCCTTTGTGTACATAACTGGCGTTAAAAACGACGGGTTGTGGCTAGGTGCCATTTTTGAAGATCATGCGCCCATCTATCGGATGCTGGATTCGCTTCTGATTTAAAAGGCGGCGGACAACTTCGTGCTTTGGTCGCCATTCCCGGAATTGAGGACTTGAGCGCATCAAGGTAGTGACTAGCCTTTCGAAATCCGGGTCACCTGCATAGAGGGCGCTATCGGCCCGAAACATTGCCAGCTAGGGCGATGCAAGCTCATCCCAATCAAGAGACGCCGGTGGTTGCATCACCCTGCCGTAGCGTTCGCCCGCGTGGTAACCCACGCCACAGCGGCGCAAGTAAGCTGAACCAGACCTCCCAGCAGCATGGAAAATCGCAAGCCGGTTGCAGGGTCATGTCCAGCAGCGAACACCGCGCCCAGAACAGCCACGCCAATTACCGCACCGGCCATCCGGGCTACGTTAAAGAGCGCAGCAGCAGTACCCGAGCGTACTACAGAAACAGAGCCGACAGCGAGACCGGCGAGCGGTCCGGTGGCCAGCCCCATTCCCAGTCCGGTGAGGATCAAGCCAATTTCATCCGCCATGATCGACCCCTGGCCTGCGGCCGCACTCAGGACAAGGAGTCCGAACCCGATCAAAGCCACCCCGCTGCTGGTCATGAAATGTACCCCGAAATTGCGGCTGAACGCACCTGAGAAGGGCGAAACAAGGACAAAAACGAGCGCCATCGGCATGAGGGCGACGCCCGCTCCCGCAGGATTCAGCATGCCGGTGCTCTGCCAGGTCAGCGGCAGCAGAAACAGGACACCGTACATGCCGAACGTCATACCTGCCGTTGCCGTCATCGCACCTCGAAACTCGCGTATGCGGAACATATCCAGCGGAACCAGCGCTGCAGCGCCCTTTTTCGCCTCGGCCGTGATGAATCCCGCCAGAGCTAGCAGGGAGACAGTCAGGGCAATAATGGCAGTAAAGATCGCTTCCCGTGCCTCGATCGCGGCAAAAGCCAGGCCGCCAAGTGCAATCGCACCCAGGATTTGTCCGGGCGCATCGAAATGACGCCCATCAGGATCGGACGATTCCGCAATGGTTGGAACTGCCGATGCAAGGGCGACAAGCCCCAGAGGAACGACGACAAGAAAGATGCTGCGCCATCCGAATTGCCCGATCAACAAGCCGCCGAGAGTCGGGCCGATCGCCAGCGCCAGCCCATTGCAGGCCGCCCATACGCCAAGCACCCGCCCGCGTTCGGTGTGATTTGGCCACACAACGCGGATGATGGACAATGACGCGGGCATCAACAGCGCCGCGCCCAGGCCGGCAAACGCCCTTCCGCCGATCAGGAACTGGATGGACGGGGCAAATGCGCAGAGCAGCGACGCCGACGTAAATATTGCAACGCCCACCATGAAGATGGTTTTCCTGCCCAGGAGATCCGCCAGAAGTCCGCCAGTCAACAGAAAAACGGCATAGGCCAGGTTGTAACTGTCCACCACCCATTGCAACTCAGCC
>JAJZEQ010000088.1 GCA_021851345.1 Pseudomonadota bacterium | reverse complement strand
CCGATCTCGGTACTGGGAAGCGGTGCCGCCTATGAAGTATGGACAACCGGCAAGCCGGTGAGCCGGTATCAGGATGACTTGATTGCTGGTAGCGGCAACGAAGATATTTTCTTCGGGCGCATCTTGCTACAGAATGATCAGGCCGGAAATTTCAGCGATGCAACATTTCGCGCATTTTCCGGCATATTCGAATTTTTACGGCGTGGCGATTATCCCAGCCTGATCCGGGTCTGGAATTATTTTCCGGAGATCAACGCCGTTGAAAACGGCCTGGAGCGCTACCGCAGTTTCAGTCTCGGTCGCCACGAGGCTTTTGTGCATTACCAGGCGAAAGTCGAGGATTCGCCGGCAGCCTGCGCGCTGGGCAGTCACGGGGGCGGACTGGCAATTTATTTTCTTGCCGCGCGCACTGCCGGAATGAAAATAGAAAACCCGCGCCAGGTCAGCGCCTATAACTACCCGGCGCAATACGGGCCGCGCAGCCCGACTTTTTCAAGGGCTACATTGGCATTCCGGGAGCAGGGGCAGACTTTATTCATTTCCGGCACGGCCAGTATTTTGGGTCACGAGACCGTGCACCCGGCATCGGTGGGCTTGCAAACACTGGAGACACTGGAGAATATTCGCGCCGTGATCGGGCAGGCTATCCTGAAGGGATTCGCGCCGGTGAATTTTGCAACCGACATGGCGCTGAAGGTATACGTGCGCCATGCCGAAGACTTTGCGGAAGTGATGGGCGTCATTCAGAGGGAATTCGGAACGCCGGCCGATTTGATTGTTCTCCAGGCCGACATTTGCCGCACCGACCTGCTGGTGGAGATAGAGGCGGTCTGCTGGAACCAGGTCGGGTGATGCTGCAGGGCATCAGTCCCCAGATGAAACTGCCAAAAAATATTCTCGTCGCAGTTGCGGCGAACATGCTGATGGCCTATCCGGCAATCGCGGAGCAGGTTCCGCAGTGGGAGCTTGGGGCGGGCCTGGCCTATATTGATCTTCCGCAATACCGCGGCTCAAATCAAAGACAGGTATATTTTCTTCCGATACCCTATGCGGTATATAACGGAGACTTCCTGAAACTCGATCCCGAGCGGACTGGACGTGAGTGTGAACGGTTCGGTGCCGGTCCGCGACAACCTGGCCCGGCAGGGTATGCCCAACCTTGATCCGGCGTTTGAAATCGGTCCGGCACTGAATATCTTTCTGCACAAACGGGAGTCGGGTAATGTGCAGCTGGAATTGCGTTTGCCGTTGCGTTTTGCTGTTGCCACGGATTTTTCCTACTTGCACGATATTGGCCTGATGTTTCAGCCGCAACTGAATCTTGATGTGCATGATGTGCTGGGTCAGCCAGGATGGGATTTGGGGATGGCTGCAGGTGCGATTTATTCCGACAGGCGGTATAACCAGTATTTTTATAGTGTCGCGCCGGGTTTTGCCCGCCCGGATCGCCCGGCTTATACTGCCGGTGGCGGTTACTCGGGCAGCCAGTTGACCGTTTCTCTGGCCAAGCGTTTTCCCGGTTACTGGTTTGGCGGATTCGTGAAATGGGATATGCTCAGGGGGGCGGTATTTGAACAGAGTCCCCTGGTTAAGCAGAATGATTCGGCCACTGTCGGCATTGCCATCTCATGGATACTTGCGGAATCTCCGAACAGGGTTGAAGTGGGTAAATGATGTCGTGCTTTGCATGGAGTTAATTGGGATTTGTCATGATCAACTTGGTTAAACGCGGTTTGGAAGTGCTGGTCGCCGGGCTGCGGACTTTATACGAATATTTTGCGTTATATGTTTCGCTCGCTGTTTTCGGCTTGGGAGGCATTTTATTTTCCGTCATCGCGGCGGTGTTGTACCAGCTGTTGCCCAGGCGATTGGGCGCGCGCCTCGGCCGTTTGCTCATCACCTGCATCTTCTGGCCGTACATCGCCTTTATCGAAAGCACCGGCCTTTTCAAGTGCGATCTGTCCGCGCTCGACGCGTTGGCCAGCGACGAATCCATCGTCATCGTGCCCAACCATCCGGGTCTGATCGATGTGGTGCTGGCCGGTTCGCGCCTGACAAATATCGTCTGCATCATGAAGAAGGAAATACAGGACAATATTCTTTTCGGCGGTTGTGCGCGTCTGGCGGGATATATACGCAATGATTCGACCGGCAACATGGTCAGGGCCGCCGTTGCCGAATTGAAGCAGGGCAGCCAGCTGCTGATTTTCCCGGAGGGTACCCGCACCACGGTGCAGCCGGTTAACAGGTTCACCGGGGCTTTCCCGCTGATTGCCCGCAGGGCGGGTGTGCCGGTGCAAACGGTATTTATCGAATACAGTTCGGCGTTTCTCGGCAAGGGCTGGCCGCTGTGGAAAAAGCCGCAATTCCCGCTGACCTTCCGGGTAACGCTGGGCAAGCGGTTCGTGGTCGGCGAAGACACGAAATCATTTGTTGACGAGCTGGAAAATTATTTCAGGGAACAGCTTGCGGCAAGGAAGCATGATTAAGCCGGGCCGATGCCCGTGTCCAGTTGATTGAACAGGAATATCGCGTTGGCCCGATCTCTTTCCCACCTGGTTCTCATTCCGTCCTATAACACCGGTCCCAAAGTCGTGGAAACCGCGCGTCTCGCGCTGGCTGCCTGGCAGCCGGTATGGGTGGTGGTCGACGGCAGCACCGACGGTACGGCGGAAACCTTGCAGGCACTGGCGGCGCATACCCCGGAGCTGAGAGTGTTCGTGCTGCCGCATAACCGGGGCAAGGGCGCGGCCGTGCTGCATGGCCTGCAGCAGGCCGATGCGGAGGGCTATACGCATGTGCTCACGATGGATGCCGACGGGCAGCACCCCGCCGCGATGATCCCGGAATTCATGTCGGTGTCGCAAAAAAATCCACTGGCTGCCGTGCTGGGCAAACCGGTATTCGATGCCGGCGCGCCGGCATTGCGCGTGAACGGGCGCAAGGTCTCAAACTGGTGGGCCAATCTGGAAACGCTGGGTGCCGGGATAGGGGATTCGCTGTTCGGTTTTCGCGTGTACCCGGTCCGTCCGCTGCGCCGGATCATGGAACGCAGCCCGTGGATGCGCCGCTTCGATTTCGATCCGGAAGTCGCGGTGCGTTTGTGCTGGCTGGGTATCAAGCCGGTCAATCTTGATTCACCGGTGCGCTATTTCAGC
Organism: Pseudomonadota bacterium; assembly: GCA_021851345.1. Classification (GTDB taxonomy): domain Bacteria; phylum Pseudomonadota; class Gammaproteobacteria; order Burkholderiales; family Gallionellaceae; genus Gallionella. The sequence goes on along the minus strand of JAJZEQ010000088.1, from coordinate 7,608 downwards.
GCCGCGGAGGGCGGTGTATCGCACTTCAGGTATTTGCGCGACAACACGCTGCTGACGTGGATGCACATCCGCCTGATGTGCGGCTTTGTGCTGCGCTTGCCGCTGTTGTTGTGGCGGAAGTTCGCTGCGGGCGGGTAAATGCAGAACAACACCGTATCCTGACGCCGGGGTTAATCTTGTCCATGACCAGCGCAACATGAGGAAGCCATGCACGCAACAATGAGCACTACGGAAATATTCCTGATTGCGATGACGCTGATATTTGCCATTCCCTATCTGATCTGGAGGATGGGCAAGACCGAGTATTTCGCGCCGCTGGTGGTGGTGCAGATCATTACCGGCATCCTGCTGGGCCCGGGTATCCTGGGCGCGGCCTTTCCCGATTACTACAACTTCGTCTTTACTGCGCCGGTGATCCAGTTGTTGAATGGCATCGCCTGGTGGGCGGTGATGCTGTTCGTCTGGATCGCCGGTATCGAACTGGATTTGCGCAAGACCTGGCAACACCGCATTGAAAGCGGCATCACCGCGGGGTTGGCGCTGGGGACTCCGTTGTTGTTCGGCTGCATCGCCGCCGCCGGCATGTTGATGTATGACGGCTGGATCGGGCCGAACGGGATGCCGTGGCAATTCGTCATGGGCGTCGGCATGGCCTGTGCCGTCACGGCGCTGCCTATCCTGATCTTGCTGATGGAGAAACTGGAAATCCTGCGCCAGCCCGTGGGCCAGCGCATCCTGCGATATGCCAGCATGGACGATGTCGCGATCTGGGGTGTGCTCGCGCTGATCCTGATGGACTGGCAGCGCATCGGCAGGCAGGCCGGATTCCTGCTGGCTTTTGCGGTGGCCGGATATTTTTTCCGCAAGCTGATGAGGTGGCTGCCGGAGCGCGACCGCTGGTACGCGGGCCTGATCTGGCTGGCTGTGTGCGGTTTCGGCGCCGACTGGTCGGGGCTGCACTTCATGGTCGGTTCATTTCTGGCCGGAGCAGTCATGGATGGCGACTGGTTCGACCGGAAGCAGATGGATATGCTGCGCCATAACGTGCTGCTGGTGATCATGCCGGTGTTCTTTCTCAGCACAGGCTTGCGCACCAACTGGGCCGTGGGCGGCGCGGCGGTATTCATCGCCGCTGGAGTGCTGTTGCTTGCCTCGGTCTCGGGAAAACTGCTCGGCACTCACATCGCAGGAAAGATGCTCAAATGGCAACCCGGCGAAGCGTCGTTGATAGGCTGGTTGCTGCAAACCAAGGCGTTGATCATGATCATTTTCTCCAACGTGCTGCTGGACAAGGGCATCATCACCAACGCGACTTTCACCGCGCTGCTGCTGATGGCAGTCGCCAGCACCATGCTGACTGTGCCTGTGGTGTCGCCGAAACTGGAGCGCATGAAAGAGATCATCTTCAGGTCGAAGTGATGCAGGCTGATTGATCCGGTTTTACAGGGGGCCTGTAATGCGGCAACGTTGTATCTGCGAAATGGCACGGGCCCGGTCTGGCGGTGGTCGGCTCGGGTTTTTCACATCAGGCCGATATTCAGATTCTTCACGGCTGTCGCTCAATCGGAATCGGGTCGGGCTGAGCAAATATTTTTCGGCACAACAACACTCAAGTACCGCAGGAACGGGATATCTTTATATCGGGAATCCCCTGCTGAAAATCAATTCCCGCTGGTCAGTTGCGTACCCTTGGTTTCCCTGAGCGTAAACACCATGATGGCCGCGAGAAAATAGGCGGCTGACGCCATGGAGATAGTCGCGGCGAAGCCGATAACCGGGATCAGCACAGGAACCAGTTTGATTCCCGCGATGGCGCCGACGCGCCCGAAATTAAAGCAGAACCCGGAGGCGGTGGAGCGTATGCTGGTCGGGAAGAGTTCCGAGTACCAGGCGCCGAATCCGCTGAAATATCCGGTGAAAAACCCCAGTAGCGCGGCCAGGCTGCCAAGCATCGCGATATTCTGCGGCGTGAAGGCCAGCTTTCCATCGGTCAAGGTCATCATGCCGGCCGAAACAGTGAACACCGGAACCATGATAGCCATGCCGAGGAAAAACAGGGCGAAGGTTTTCCTGCGGCCAATCTTCTCGGCAACGACGCCGAAAATCAGGTAGCCCAATATCGCGCCTATGCCGGTCCACACCAGGAATACGGGTGCCTGGTCAATGCGCACCTTGAGCGTGCTCTGCAAAAACGCCGGCGTGAAGGTAAAGACTATCCAGTACCCCAGCATGCCGAGGACTGAAATTGCCAGGGCCAGCAGCGTTGACTTCAGATATGGGGGGCGGAAGATTTCCAGCAGGCTCCCTTTGTGCGAATTGTTTTTCATGAATTCGCGATTGGCCAGCCAGACCGGCGATTCCCTGACAAAAAACAGGACAAAAAGGAAGGTGGCGTAGGCCGGCAGGCTGGCATAAACAAAGAGCGTCCTCCACGACTCGAGATTGGACGGATCCAGCAAATTCCACGCGAAAAACGCAGCCAGCAGATTTCCACCCGACCAGCCCGTTTGCATGACACCGATCGCTTTTGCCCGGCCCTCGGGTTTCCATACTTCACAGATCAGGGAAGCGGCAGCCGGCCAAAGCCCCCCGACCGCAACACCCACGATAAAACGGCACACATTCAATTCAACCAGGTTGTGTGCAAAACTGCACAGCAGCGTGCCGGTACCGTAAGCCAGTACCGACAGGAGTATGGTTTTCTTGCGGCCTATTTTGTCGGATATGTTGCCAATAAAATAGCCGCCTATACCCGTGGCCAACAGAAACCAGGCCACTGTCGAAACGACATCCCCCAGCTTGACTGAAAAACTGTGCGCTATAGCCAGTATCACGAAACTGAATATGCCCGCATCCAGGGCATCGAACAGCCAGGCGACCCAGGCGCCTGTCAGGGTGAGATAGCGCTGGCGGGCTGTGAAATCAACGGGCGTAATGTCAGGGGCGGCATGTGCTGTCAGCATTTTTCCTCCGATATAAAACCAGATATTAGCTGCCCCGCGCAGCCTGCGTTATTGCACAACAAACGGTAACTTTGGGTGCGCCCTTGGAATTTCAGCCGTGTCAGCAATCGGCCTTGCGACAGTAACAATACACAAACTGCTGAACCGCACCGGAAGGGGTGTGGTGGGCTTCCTTCTCATGCCCGACAAGCAGAAACGCGTCTCCGAATTCGGCATGCAAGGATTCGGGCTGATATCGCACCACGGGCAAGCCGCTGCATTTTTCGGGGCCATCCTCGGCAAAAGTGGCGATGATAACGTGCCCGCCAGGGCGAACCGAACGAACAACCTGCTCAACATATGCTTGACGGTCGGCCGGTTCGGTCAGGAAATGAAATACTGCCCGGTCATGCCAGATGTCGAAACGGTGAACGGGAAACTCCGCGCGCGTGACGTCACCCTCTGCCCAGCGTACGCATTCGGCATGTTTCGCCAATCTCTGCTTTGCCACCATAAGTGCGGCCGGAGACAAATCCAGCACCGTCAGGTCGGTATAGCCTTCGGCAAGAAGATCGTCCACCAGTGTTGAGGCTCCCGCTCCCACATCAATGATGGCGGCGTTTCTGCCGAGCCGGGTATTGTGGATCAGGCGCAGCGACTGGTCGGCGTGATCCTGAAACCAGCTGACCGCGTCCAATGGTTTGGTGGAATATATCTGTTCCCAATGTTGTTTGTGATCCATTACTGTATCTCCTGGCAATTTATTCAACCCCCCGGTGTATATTCCCAGCGCGCCGCTGAAGTTGATAGTCTGCGGTGCAGGTAATTAGCAGTGCACGCAGGCTACTAAAAATCAGCCGTTGAGAATCCGTGTATCAATTACTCGCAGCCCGGGCGAAGTTCCTCCTGCCGTTGCCGGGCATTCTGCAAAAAAATAACGCGCTCATCTCTTGTTGCTGTCCCCCATCGGGTGATTTCCTCCAGTGAACGAAAACAGCCAAGGCAAATATCGTCATCATTCAGGCAGCAATTTCGTATGCAAGGGGACTGGATGTTGCTGTTATTATCGCTCAACCTGATGTCTCCTGCCCGGCGCCGGCCTCGATCATTCCTGCCTGGCGCAATCCGTGCGGGCAGCCCGATGCTTCACTTTGCATCCCTGGATGGAATCATGCCATCGCCCCGTTGATCGAGATGATCTGGCCCGAGATGTAAGCGGCGCGATCCGAGGCGAGGAAAGCAATCAGGTCGGCGACTTCTTCCGGTTTGCCGGCGCGCTTCATCGGCACCATGCTGTTGATTGTCTCTTTGGGGAAAGTGCTTTCTGTCATCGGCGAGGCGATAATGCCCGGCGCCACGGCATTGACGGTGATGCCGCGGCTGGCGAGTTCCAGCGCCAGCGATTTGGTTGCGCCATGCAGCCCGGCCTTGGCGGCGGCGTAATTGACCTGGCCGCGATTACCCGTCACCGCCGCCAATGACGACAGGTTGATGATGCGCCCCCAGCGTTTGCCTATCATCGCCATCAGCAGCGGCTGTGTGACATTGAAAAATCCGTTCAGCGACACGTCGATCACGCTGGTCCATTGTTCCGGGCGCATGCCGGGCATCACCGCGTCATCGTGTATGCCCGCGTTGTTCACCAAAATTTGTATCGCGCCATCGGCGAGGATTTTTTCCAGCGCGGTTTTGGTCGCGTCAGCGTCGGTGATGTCGAAGGCGACGGCATGTGCCGCGCCTCCGCTTGTTTTGATCTCATCGGCTATCTGTTGTGCCTGAGCCAGATTGCTGTTGGCATGGATGATCACTTCGCAGCCGTCTTTTGCCAGCTGGCGGCATATCGCCGAACCTATCGCGCCGCTGCCGCCCGTGACCAGTGCGCGTTTCACGACAGGGCCTCTTCTGCATCGAGCACGACCATCGCGCGACCGCTCAGCAATTCCTGTGCGCCGGCATTGATGCGAAATGAATAGGTCACGCTGTTGTCGGCGGACATCAGTTGTTCCGCTGCGATGTGCAGATCGTCCGCACAGTCGCTGAGATATTGCACGCGCGCTTCTACATCGCGCACGCTGACCAGCAGGCCTGCGCGCGGGCGCTGCCTGACCGCGCCGGTGAGCCCGCCATGCACGGCCATCGCCTGCGCGGCGAATTCAATGCCGGTCAGCGTATGCAGTTTGCCGTGGTGTGCCATCGGATTATTCGCGTCGCGATGGCTTTGTGCGGTGCAGGCGATGTGTGTTGCATCCCAGCTGGTCACGCTGGTCAGCAGGCACATGTCGCCGGAGTGGGGGATCAGCGCTTGTATTTCGGCGCGGCCTAGCATGGGCGAACCGCGATTGCGAGCTGGTTGCCTGCAATGTAGTCGAAATAAATTTCGCCGGAGTTTCGGTTTGTGTGCAAACTCAAGTTAGACAGGGCAGTCAGCAGCGGCAGGCTGCGCGCCGCAGGCGTGTCGGCCCGAATTGCTTCCAGTTCGGCGTTGGCGATGGATGTGCCGGGTTTGTTGTTGCGGTTGATGCTGATCTCCAGTTCGGCCAGGCTGCGATCTGTCTTGCTACCGGACAGCACCAGCGCAACACCTAAAGATGCGTTGGTTGGGCGCATCTCATGAATGGGTTGGGGGTAGGGGGAGTCATAGGCGATCAGCACTACTGCATTGGAATTTGCCAGTGTTTGTGTGGCTGCTTCGATCAACCCGGCGACGAAACTGAAATCGAAACAAGCCAGGCTGGTGGTGGGCGCCATCGATTTGGTCGCAATCGACCAGTAGCCGGATGGTGCGTTGTGCACCGAGTTGTGGAAGCGCGTCGGCGATACCTCGCGGCCGTTTTTGGCCAGCATGTCGAAGATGTTGTGCATGTTGTCGCCGTCTCCGGCGGACGAGGCGAACACGGCGGGCAACTCGGCTGCGTTGCGTTGCGACTGGGCGATGGCTTCGCAGCCGACAGCCAGAGCGAGCTTGACCGGAATGCCGGTGCGGCGACGCTCGGCAGACGGCAGCAGGTCGTTCGGCGGAATGGCAATGGCCGCTTCAACATAAGGAACGGTTCCGGCCAATACCGGCTGGCTGGCCTGCCAGCCATTCAGCCCCGGCCCGACGATACCAACGCCTTCGACGAATACTTTCATCGCATCGCCCTTCCGAATACCAGGCTGCAATTGCTGCCGCCGAATCCCAATGAATTGGAAAGCACAAAATTTATTTTTTGCTGTTTGTTTTTCAGCAGGTATGCGCTCTTCAATGCCGGATCGATGTGCTCGGTGTTCAAGCCGCCGGGCATGAAACCGTGTTGTATGCACAACGCGGAAATGATCGCCTCGGTGACTCCCGCCGCGCCGAGCAAATGGCCGGTCGCCCCCTTGGTGGAACTGCAAGGGGTGGCGCCGCCGAATACATTGAAGACCGCCTTGTCCTCGGCAGCATCATTCGATTTCGTCCCGGTGCCATGCAGGTTGATATAGTCTATGTCGCCGGCGGCCAGTCCCGCCGCGTGCAGTGCCGCCTGTATCGCCAGTTGCGCACCCGCACCTTCCGGATGCGGGGTGGACATGTGATAGGCGTCGCTGCTTTCGCCAACCCCCAGCAACATGATGCTGTCCGGATCGATTTTTGACGCGGCCTTTTCCAGCAGCACGAAGCCGGCGGCCTCGCCGATGGAAATGCCGTCGCGATCCGCATCAAAGGGGCGGCAGGGGCGGCTGGATACCAGCTCAAGCGAGTTGAATCCGTACAAGGTGGTCAGGCACAATGAATCGACACCGCCGACGACGGCAGCATCGCACAGACCGGCCTGTATCATGCGCGCGGCAGTTCCAAATACCTTGGCGGAGGAGGAGCATGCGGTCGATACGACCATGGCCGGGCCTGCAAGGCCGAGCACCTGTTGCACATAGTCGGCCACCGAGTAGCAGCTATGAGAACCCGCATAGTTGAAACTTTTTGGCAAAGCGCCAGTTTCCGGGTCGCGCTGCCGGTAGGCGAGTTCGGAGTCCAGGATGCCGGAGGTACTGGTGCCCAGGAATATGCCGATCCGCTCGCGGCCATAGCGCTGGCGCGCTGCCGAAACCGCTGCAATAAAGTTATCCTGTTCCAGACCCAATTGCGCGAGGCGATTGTTGCGGCAATCGTAAGCGGCAAGGCCGGCACGCACCGGCATCTGTTCCAGCCCATCGATGCGCCCGATACAGGTATCCAGATCGACATCAAGAAAGTCGCAGCGCTTCAGCCCCGTGCGCCCGGCACGCAAGGCGTCCAAAGTCGCGGAGAGTCCGGCCCCCAGCGGGGTGGACAGCGTGAACGCGGATAATTGAAGGGGATACAAATAATTTCTTTCCATGGATTGCCTGCGATGATAGGCGCGCATATTAACAAAATGAAGTTTGGTATTGCTGCTAATGACACATTTGCACCGCAGCTGCCCTATTTATTTCGACAGCTGCAACTGCGGGAAAGGTTTGAGTCTGCCCATCACAAAAGCAATCCTTAAGTAATTCGTGTGGCGTGGAATAATGTGTTGGAAAACGGCGTGCCCTGATTCATCGGCAGGGAGTCAACGGAAAATCCCAGTTCTTCCAGCAGCGCTATCCATTCGGTCTCGGTTCGATAATGCAAATCTTGCCACCCCTGGCCGCGCCACAGGCAACAGATATGTTCGGCCGTGCT
>JAJZEQ010000123.1 GCA_021851345.1 Pseudomonadota bacterium | reverse complement strand
CCGGTGCTCCGCTGGACGCGGGCCTGCAACTCGGCACCGGCTCAACCGACATTATCCTGGGCGGATACACTTCAGGCCTGGTCAGCACGTATGGCTGGTTCGTCCAGGGCACTGTGCAGCACGCCATTTCACCCTTGGTGGACGAAGGGCTGGGCGGAACCTATCGCCCGGGCGACGCCTATTCGCTGAATACCGGCATACGTTATGCCGGCTTCGGCGCCAGAATCTCGCCGATGCTGCAACTCAACATCATCCGCCGGAACAGCGACCAGGGCACCGGTGTTTTCACCGATGTGCTGACCGGCGCCTCCATCAGCGGCGGCACGCTGGCTTACCTGGCCCCCGGCGCAACGGTACGCCTCGGCGGCGGCACCTCAGTCTATGGTTTCATCCAGCTGCCCGTTTACCAGAATGTCAGCTCGCTGCAACTCGTGCCACAATACATCCTGACGCTGGGTTTGCACCAAACCTTCTGACCTGCCCCATGAACCACGCACACAACAAGCGCATCTTGCACAAGGCAACACTGTTTGCCGCGCTCCTTCTTATATTCTTACCGGTGTCCATTGCCCTGGCCGACGGCTGGTCGCTCAAGGACAAGGACGGCGCGCATTACACGCTTTCGGGCCTGCAAGGACGGTGGGTGCTGGTCAATTTCTGGGCGCCGTGGTGCGAGCCCTGTCTACAGGAAATGCCCGACCTCGTGGCATTGCAACAACAGCACAAGGATATGCAGGTACTCGGGGTGGCGGTGATGTATCAAAGCCGCCAAAAAGTGACAGATGTCGTCAACAAACTATCCATTTCCTATCCCGTCGTGTTCGGCAATGAAGATACTGCCGCTGATTTCGGCGGGCTGGTTGGCTTGCCGACCAGCTTTCTTTACTCGCCTTCCGGCAAGCTGGTCGGACACCACCAGGGCATCCTGACCAAAAAAGAAATCGAACAGGCCATGGAGCAAAAGCCGGACGCTGCCGGCCTGTTCAGCCGCTAACCCGTTACACCAAAGATTTCCAAAAGGGGGCGTAAGGCCTGGCTGGCCCGGAATAGCGTCTTTATTGGGGTTTCCATATTTGATGACAGTGACGCATCTTTCGGGATGCGGTAAGGAGAAATAAAAAAGCCGGCACGTCGTTTCCGTCCTTCGATGGACTCAGGATAAACTGCCCTTCGGACAAGCGGGAATCCAAAATGCCTTGTCATTGCGAGGAGGCGTAGCCGACGTGGCAATCCAGGTGGTTTAAACAAAATGCATCTTTGACTCGCTGGATTGCTTCACTTCGTTCGCAATGACGGTATTTTGAATACCCACACTTCATTCGCAATGACGGCAAGAGTGTCATGAATTATGGAAGTATCAATAGTATGCGATTTTCCGCTTTTCTATTTCTCCAGACGCCCCGCTTTGTGCTTAAATCGCGCCCTGGCTAAAAATACCCGAAAATACTCCATGGAAAAAATCCGCCTCTCCAAACGCATGTCCGAACTCGGCCTTTGTTCACGTCGCGAGGCGGATGGCTATATCGAAAAAGGCTGGGTGGAAGTCGACGGGGTAATCGTCGACGAACTGGGCAGCAAGGTCTATCCCAGCCAGCAGGTAAAATTACGCAGCCCGGCACAAAATACCCAGCAGCAGCGTGTGACGATTTTGCTCAACAAACCCGTGGGCTACGTTTCGGGCCAGGCCGAACACAACTACAAACCGGCGATCACCCTGCTGGATAGCGCGACACGCTGGGCAGAGGATCAATCGCCGTTGCGCTTTCACCGCAGCCAGTTGCTGGGGCTTGCCCCGGCAGGCCGCCTGGATATTGATTCACAGGGGCTGCTGGTGCTCACCCAGGACGGGCGTATCGCCAAACAACTGATAGGCGAAGATTCCAAGGTGGACAAGGAATACCTGGTGCGGGTACAGGGCAAACTGGAAGACAGCGGGCTGGCTTTGCTCAGCCGGGGACTCAAACTGGACGGGGAATATCTCAAGCCTGCCAAGGTAAGCTGGCAAAATGAAGACCAGTTGCGTTTCGTGCTGCAGGAAGGGAAAAAGCGCCAGATCCGGCGCATGTGCGAACTGGTCGGGCTGAACGTAACCGGACTGAAACGCATACGTATCGGCAGGGTAAAACTCGGAAATCTGCCGGTGGGGCAATGGCGCTACCTGGGCCCTGAAGAAACATTCTGAGGCCAGACAGCCCTAGTTGCTGCCGGGCTTTGCATAACGAAGTGCCAATTCCTGCAACGTGGCGGGCCTGCCAAAATACCATCCCTGGCCGAAGTCGCACTTCATTTCCAGGAGCTTTTCCCTCAACCCTTCGGTTTCGACGCTTTCAGCAATCACCGTCATGCCCAGCGAATGTGCCAGGGCAATAGATGAACGGACGATTTCCCGGCTCTGGGCTGACTGCAGCATGGGTTCGACGAACGTGCCATCGAGCTTCAGCGTGGTGAGCGGGTATTGCTGGAGATGTTTGAGCCCGGAATGACCCGCGCCGTAGTCATCGAGTACCAGGCCGCACCCCAGCTTGATAAGCCTGCGCATGATCTTCAGCGCAGACTCGGGGTGCTCGACCATGGCCGTTTCTGTCAATTCCAGTTTCAATTCGGCGGCATTCAGATTCTGCCCGGCGATGATAGCCTCGACATCTTCCACAAACATTTCGTTGTTTAACTGGGAGGCCGATATATTCACATTGATAAACGGGAACTGGTAATCGGTGAATTTCCTCAGTGTTGGCCAGTCCCTGCTGGTGCGTTTGAGCGCCCAAAGGCCGATTTCATGTATCAAGCCGGTCTGCTCGGCAATCCACAGGAAATCCTTGGGCTGCATCACGCCGTCAGACGGATGATGCCAGCGGATCAGCTCCTCGAATCCGGCGATACGCCCATCGGCAAGATTGCAAATCGGCTGGTAATAAAGCCTGAACTCTTCGTGGGTCAGGGCGCGTTTCAGCCCGTGCGCGAGCGAAAGCTTTTGTGTCGCCTCGCCCCTCACAATGCTGTGGCGTTTGGATTGCTCGGGGGGAATTGTTGTGCTGGCTTCCGGCAACATCGAATTGTTGTTTCTATGCCTGAAACGCTCGAGTATCACCAGCAACAAGTGGCGCAGGACCGGGTCGCTTTTCTCCAGCAGCCCCTCCATCATCTTGCGCGGGATGGGCACCAGCACTGTTCTCTCGAGTGCTTTTACGGTTGCAGTGCGCGGCCGATAGTCAATCAGGGACACCTCGCCGAACAACTCTCCCTTGCCGATCGATCTGATCCGCTGTTCACCGCCATCCTTGGCAACCAGGACTTCTACCGAGCCTTCCTCGATAAGATAGGCGCAATCACCCATGTCGCCATATTTGAATATCAGCTGACCGCCGGCAAAAATCTCCCGATCGAATTCATCAAACATGGTCTCCCCCAGTGATGTACATCTGTCCAGACGCGAGTTTGCCGCGCAAGATATACCAAATCCGGCGATTCAGCCACTTGAAATATCGCCATTGCGACTGTCCTGTGGAAGGAGCGGCCCGGCGAAAGCAGGGGTGGAATCGGGGTCAGAAAATTTCTGCAGGGGGGGTTTTCCGCTCGACCAGCAATGAATATAACCTGCGACTGTCCGCCCGCAGCACAGTAAACATCAGTTCGCCCAGTTGCATCCGGTCTCCGCGTTTGGGCAATTGTCCCGCGACCTTCAGCACCAGCCCCCCCACCGTGTCGTACTCTTCATCGCTAAATTCCGTGCCGAGTGCGGCATTGAAATCGGCGATCTCGGTATCGGCCTTGACACGATACTGGCCGGTGCTGTCGGCGATTATGTTGTCCCCGTCGTCGTCAAAATCGTATTCATCCTCGATATCGCCGACTATTTGCTCGAGCACATCCTCGATGGTCACCATCCCCGATATTCCCCCGTATTCGTCCGCCACCATCGCGATATGGTTGCGGTTGCTGCGAAAATCGCGCAGCAGGACATTCAGGCGTTTTGCCTCGGGAACGAATACGGCGGGGCGCAGCATATCGCGCACATTGAATTCTTCCCCGGCGTAGTAGCGCAACAGATCCTTCGCCAGCAGCACGCCGATGATGTTGTCTTTGTCGCCATCGATCACCGGGAAGCGCGAGTGCGCGGTTTCGATCACGAACGGAATGAATTTTTCGGGCGGCTCGCTGATGTCGATGACATCCATTTGCGCGCGGGGAATCATGATTTCACGCACCTGCCGTTCGGAAACCTGCATTACCCCTTCCATCATCGACAGCGCATCGGCGTCCAGCAGGTTGCGTTCGAAAGCCGAATGCAAAAGGGCGACCAGTTGCTCGCGGTCTTCCGGTTCACGCAGCAACAGCGTGGAAAGCCGCTCCAACAAACTGGGCTTGCTACTCTCTGAGTCGTCCATTTTAGTTCTGGCTTGCCTGATAAGGATCGGGGTAGTTCAATTTTAGCATTAGTGCGGTTTCCAGTGTTTCCATGGCTGCAGCCTCGCCATCGCTTTCATGCAGGTAACCCTGCAGGTGCAAAATCGCATGTATGGTCAGATGCGCATAATGCGCCAATATATTCTTTTTCTGCGCGCAAGCTTCCTTCATCACAACCGGCGCGCAAATCACCACATCCCCCGACAGCGGGCCGGAATCGCCGGACCCGGCCCCATCGTAAAAAAAAGTCAGCACGTTGGTGGCGTAATCCTTGCCGCGATAATTCTTGTTCAGCTCGCGCCCCTCTGCCTCGTCGACGACGCGCAAAGTAACAACCAGGTCGCGTTGCAGCGCGATTTTTACCCAGCGCCGGAATTGCGCGCGGGTCGGCAATTCCCCGGCCGCGCTCGCATATTGCACCGCCAGCGTAAGCCTGCTGCTCATCCCGCGCTTGCAACCAGTTCGCCGCGCAAGGTATGGCGCACCACCTGCGTGATCTTCACTTCGACGAACTTGCCTATCATGCCGGGGGGGCCGCTGAAGTTCACGACACGATTGTTGTCGGTGCGCGCTGCCAGCTCGGACGCGTCCTTTTTTGACATGCCCTCGACCAGCGCTCGCTGGGTCGTGTTCAGCATCGAGCGGGCCACCGCATCCTCCTGTTCGGCGATGCGATCCTGCAGGCGCTTCAAACGCCCGGCCTTCACTTCGTGGGGAGTGTCATCGCGTAGTTCGGCGGCGGGCGTGCCGGGGCGCGGGCTGTACAAATAGCTGAAGCTGTTATCGAAGCCTATCTCGTCGATCAGCTTCATGGTCGCCTCGAAATCCTGCTCCGTCTCGCCGGGAAATCCGACGATGAAATCCGAGGTGATGCAGATACCGGGGCGTGCCGCGCGCACCCGGCGAATGATGGATTTGTATTCCAGCACCGTGTGGCCGCGTTTCATCGCGGCCAGGATGCGGTCCGAACCGGACTGCACCGGCAGATGCAAATGGCTGACCAGCTTGGGCGTGGTCGCATATACATCAATCAGCCGCTGCGCCATGTCCCTGGGATGCGAGGTGGTATAGCGGATGCGCGCAATTCCGTCCAGTGCGGCGATGGCCTGCAATAAAAACGCGAAATCCACCGTGTCGCCGTCGTCGCTGATGCCCCGGTAGGCATTCACATTCTGCCCGAGCAGGGTCACTTCTTTCACCCCTTGCCCAACCAGTTCCCGCACATCACGCATCACGTCGGCCTGGGGCCGCGAAACTTCTTCGCCTCGCGTGTAGGGCACGACGCAGAATGTGCAGTATTTGCTGCAGCCTTCCATGATGGACACGTAGGCAGAACTGGAGACTGTGGTGGGCGCGGGCAGGTGATCGAACTTTTCGATTTCGGGAAAACTGATATCCACTTGCGCGCGTCCGGTGGCGCGGCGCGCCTCCAGCAACTGCGGCAACCGGTGCAGCGTCTGCGGGCCGAACACCACATCGACATAGGGCGCGCGCTTCAGGATTGCCGCGCCTTCCTGGCTGGCCACGCAACCGCCCACGGCGATCAGCAGATCCGGGTTGGCCAGTTTCAGGGGGCGCACCCGCCCCAGGTCGGAGAACACTTTTTCTTCGGCTTTCTCGCGAATTGAGCAGGTATTGAACAGGATGACATCAGCTTCCGCCGGATCGCCGGTCTGTTCCATCCCCCCCCAGGCGCGCAGCAAATCCGCCATTTTCTCCGAGTCATACTCGTTCATTTGGCAACCGAAGGTTTTTATGTGGAATTTTCCTGGCACGGTACTCTGGATCGCAATGTAACCACATTGGAGCGAATTGTTTGGGATAGGTGCAATTGAATGATCAGCTACAACTTGCTAGTGCTAATTTCTAACGTCTCATATTTCATTGACACCCCCATATGCACCCCCAATTGATAGCCACTTGGAGCCGTGCTTACTGCTAAGTCTGCTATAGGCGTTATTATACAGTTATTTGTTGGGTTGGCAGTATGATGCAGTCCGATCTGAAATTGATGGCCGGCTGATATGAGCTTGGGTGCCCAATACCTGCAGCTGGTAAAATTCACCTGACACAACAAAAAAGCCCAGCATTTGCGTGCCGGGCTTTTCTTGCCAACTCAAGAACCGATTATGGAGCCTGGATGTTGGATGCTTGCTTGCCTTTTTGACCTTGGGTAACTTCGAAGGTGACCTTCTGGCCTTCTTTGAGTGATTTGAAACCGCTCATGTTGATCGCGGAAAAGTGTGCGAACAAATCTTCGCTACCATCATCGGGAGTAATAAAGCCAAATCCCTTTGCATCATTGAACCATTTAACTGTACCAATTGCCATTTGAATAGATCCTTTTATATAACAGGGATACCCCCTGCGAGTTTTTTACAACACCGAAACCTAAATCGTCCAGGTTTAAACCTTCAGCATTGGAAGAACAATATCAAACCTTCCCTGATTTCGGAAAAGCATTGTGCCGAACAAGCAATTCCTGAATTTTTGGAGATTTTTGGGAGGACGATGAGCCGCCAGGGGATATGCCGTGCAACCGTTCGCAATCACCTACAACTAAAGATACAAGGCGCCACTAAACATTCCTGAACCATGCATCCATGAACCAGAATCAGAGCCATACATAGCCATTCCTTTATTAGTAAATACTACGGATCACCAGCTTCAGTTATTTCAGCTCCAAATCCAGGCCGTCGTAAACACGTTTAAGCACTCCCATACTGGCAGTTTTTAGCACGCCTAAACCTTACATCATGGACCGTATCTTCGACCGCCCCAATTATGGGCTTTTTCACGCTGCTCCTTGGCCAGGTTCAACGATTGATGCGGGAAATTTTGGTACCTTCGATGCTAAGACTTGCCATCAATCCCTGCTGGTCAAAAATGAAGGCATAGGCATCGTCTTTCATTGTCGTCGATGACAGATTCTTGGCAACGCCTTCATTGACCACAACTACGGTCGGTCCTACACCGATTTCCAATCCTTTCGATTTGACTAGATATCTCACAGCCTTTTCATTCATGAGGAAAACGACGTAGCAATATGATTGAACACCTGCCTGCCAGCCAAAGGAGGCGGAAACAGAATTGTAGTAGTCGACCGGCTTTGAATCCTTAAGAAGAACACCTTCGCCGTAGGCTCCTCCAAATACAAGGCCAGCCTTGACGATATTAGGGAATACAAGAATCTCCGTTGCCTTCTCGGAAATGCTTTTGGCAACAGGATTGCTTTTGTACAAGGTTTGCAGTGTCTGTAATGCATCCTTATTCAGGTCTTCTGCGGTTGCAGCAACCGCATAGTTGCTGATTCCAATCAGCGAGAATGTGGCGACAGCCCCGAGAAGAAGATTACGTAAAGTGTTTCCAATATTATTCATGTTGATTCCTTCGCTTGGTTGAAAAGAGTGGACCACCGTCATACATAGCCAATGTCGTACATTGCCCAGCTTGATGACCCACTTATAGTTCAGCCGCTAGTCCCAGTTGACATCAATTCTTGAATTGATCAACCAAGGTTTGAGTCATCCCAGACTAGCGGCTGTCCTCAAGTAGTTATTTGGCTGAATTTTCGTAAGCATTTGCCGAATGTTTTTGTGCCTTGTTGCAAGAGTCCATTGCGCTCTTGGAACTGACCTTGGCATCACTCAGCTTATTCTGGTCGTGATATTCCGCTGCTTTGTGATGGTGTTTGGCAGCTTCCTCATGCTCGCTTGCAGCTTGTTTATGGAGACCACTACTTTCTTTGTTATTTACCATGATGTTTATTCCTTTTTTAATTAATGCAGATTAATTTAAATTTACAATGCATGACGCAGAACTAATCAAGCGCCATGGCACATCAAGATAAAACTTTGAGTGTGATCAAACTGTTCGCCAACACACTTAGTTAATATTTATTTAATTTTCCATAATTGAAGACAGCACGGCATCGTTCGTAACAGGGCATGGAAAATAAAAAACTGGCACGTCATTCCCGTCCTTCGATGGTCTCAGGATAAAACTGTCCTTCGGACAAGCGGAAATCCAGAACACGTCGTCATTGCGATAACCAGCGACTTGCCAGCTTGCTGGCTTAGTCGATTGGCTATAACCAACCACTTGGCAACCGTCTTCTGGTTGCTTAGTGGGATAGCTAGTCGTTTCACCAGTAGTTCCATCAGGAGGCGTAGCCGGCGCGGCAATCCAGAACATGTCGTCATTGCGAGGAGGTGAAACCGACGTGGCAATCCAGGTGGTTTAAACAAAATGCATCTTTAGTCTTGCTGGATTGCTTCACTCCGTTCGCAATGACGGAAAGTGTGTCATGAATTATGGAAATCTCAATAGGACAAAAATAGTGTATGTGGCCGCTTCGCCCTGGATGAAAATCTCTGCATCAGGCTTCAGTGTTTTAGGTCGAGAAAAGCTTGGGCCTGACTTATTTAATTTGCAGAAATTACGCCCTCGCCTAATCATATGTCCACGCCATTAATCAACCGAGCAGTGCCGGAATCAATCCACAATATTACAGTCTGATTTCTGCCCCGATCATTGGGATAACGGAGATTAATCATGAGCGTCGAAAATCGCAGCAAAGCCCTTACTCAAGACCACAGGTTCTCTATTGCCCTTGGCTGGATGCTGACAGCCATCCAAAGCCCAAAAACCTGCATAAGCCGTTTCTGAAGCAAATACTGTTTGAAGGTAGTCAGCATCAATCGTAATCAGCGATTTCATAGCATTTTTTCTTTACCGGCGAAACGATATTTCGGCCTCCAATACTTTGCACCGTTGGGTTGAACCAGTAAATACAGTCCACCACCATCAAACAATTTTATCGGCTTGTCTGCTGGCTTTGAGTTTTTTACTTCCAACGCTGTTAATGCCATTTTCGTCTCCTCAGGATTCAAGTGGGGGTGTCAACATGCACGCATACCACTTGCACCCCCAATTAGCGTGGATTGCAATGGAAAACGTGGGCGACTGAGGAAATAAAAAACCCGCAATGCGTTATGCTATGCGGGTTTCGTGGACTTCTTTGGACTTCTTTAGATTGGGTCTTGGGATAGGTTCTATTGAATCTTGCCATGCAAGTCGTGCAATTGGCATTCTATGCAATACAGATTTTATATGTACCAACAGATATACCAACGAAACATTATTGCTTGCCAAGCCTGCGCGAAAAGCTTCTTCTGTCCGCGCAGCATTATAGCAAGTTCACCTCGCCTCTGTCAGGGTGGTTTTCTTTGTTCAGCCGTAGCGGCAAGGGACTGTTGCCAGGCAATCACGTCCGATTGCCGCCAGCGTACCGAGCCCGTACCGATGGATAATGGGCGTGGAAATTTTCCTGCTTTTATTAAGCGGTAGATTGTTGCCCTGCTTAGGCCGGACAATTTTTCAACGGTTTGACACTCATGTAGTTCTATAGACTGAACAACCTGAAAAGGCCGTCCTGATCGGCAGATTGGCACTTAGCTGCCCTTTGAGAAAACCAATTTATTGGGGGGGGTAAAATGTGGTGCGATCATCGCATAATTGAGGTGCCCTGTGGAACATGGCGAACAGCGGGAAGGTGCCAATTCCGGAACTTTAACTTGATATTCCATTTCATTTGCGGCAGGCTGTGAAAGGCGAATCATTTCTGTAACATCCGCTAGGCTTAACCCATGAAGTGGCAAAATGAAACGTATCGGCAACATTTTATCCCGCAGGTAGAACAGCGTTTCAACGCCATCAATCCTCAAGCATCTATCAAAAAGCAAAGGATATACCTCTTTAAGATTATCAATCGTGAAGCGCTTAAACTCCGGTTATTAAACCATAAAGGGCAGCCCATTTCTAATGCTCTCGCATATCACGACTTGTTTAGCTTTGATGTTGATAAAAATACCAATATTCGGAGCAACTTTGAGGATGCTTTTAATTTCTACGAGAGCAGCATTAAAACACAAACGGAAAGTCTGATTCACAAACTCACCGCAGGACAGAAGGATATGAACGTGAATGATGAGATCGTCAACCTCTTCATTGCGAAGCTCCTCAATTACACTCGCAACCCTTTTTCCATACATAAGGTGCTCAACACGTTTGGGGTCTTAACAAACTATGTGCCCGCGACCTCAGAGCACCAAATGACGTTTGAACGAATCCTGAATGGACGAAAGCCTCATCAAGCGCGTCTCTGTCAGGAACTCGGGATTACTGATGCGGAATACGAAAAATGGCTGCGAATGTTGTTCATGCTATTCATCCCTTCCGGAGACGGCGAATTAAATATGTTGGAAAGCATCGTGAAAGGCAGTTTTATTAACTTTGAGCAAGAAATCACCGTACTCATAAGTCTTTATACTGAAGCACGTTGTTTATTGTCAGACCGTTCATTCAGCACTAACATCAGACGATCTGGAATGGATGGCTTCGACTTCAACTTGTCTTCGCATGCTTTCATTCGTTACCTCTTCGCCGACATTGATGCGGTAGCACCACCGAACACTCCACCCGAGTATCTTGAACATCTTAAGAACGAACGCAAGAAACTGCCACGCTCCATTCAACTCCATTATTGTGTGGACAACATGGAACTACTGGGAGGATTTAACCGAAACGTGATCTATCAAAGCTATCGCCATGTCTATTGTGCTTCCAAATCACCATTCATCTTGTGAAGGGCAGCTATCTGCAATGTGTCAGCAGCGCCATTCCATGTCGGTCAGCTTTCAGCCGGTGAATTTTTTTGCCGGGGGCAGCTTTACGGCCGACAGTTCTCGATGATGAACGCACACTAGCTGCGAAGCGGAAATTCAAGAGTGCCCCCAATGCCCACCCATACGGTCGCGCAAAGGGCCTATATATTGTTCCTTGTGGCTAGTAGGGGAGTTTGGTGTTAAATTACCTGCTTAATTTTTGTTCTTGCGGAGTTGAAAATGGCAAGTGACCTACTACAAGTGGGAAAGGCTCAGGCGTATTGGAACGTGTCTGGAACCAGAATACTGAAATACTCCATCGAAATGTCCCACAACGGCTTAAACGACCACAAAATAATCTCAGCACCTGATGTCGGCATACTTCAAAACAAGGTAAATTTACAGGCGCAAAAATGGTCTGAGATTTGGGAATCGATTGAAGAGAAGCGAAAAAATAGCGAGTTGAAAGAAGCAAGTATTGAGAAAGCCCTTTTACTCTCGCAGGAGGCCATGAGCGCTCTTGCGGCCATCGATAATTTGCTGATCCATACCCTTACGATCGACGACATAATTGATTGGGAAAAACTTAAGAGAGTTGATGGCTTTCCGGAAATAGTTCCTACAGAGCCAAAGGCCAAGAAAAATCTAGGGTATCCAGCAGAACCCACGAGAGCGGAGATTACTTTCACCTTTTTTGAGAAACTGATCAAGTCAAAGAAGGAAAGAAAAATAGGAGTCTGCGAAGAACGTTTCCAAGCCCGAATCCTAGAGTGGGAGATCGAAAAGCGAGAGGTAGACAAGAAAAATAGCCAGCAGGCGCAAGAATATGATGGGCAGTTTCACGATTGGAAAAAAAGCGTGTTGGTCTGGGAACAGAACAAAAATGTCTTTCTGGAAGAGCGGGAGAAGTTCAATCAAAAAATTGATTCAATGAGATCAAACTATCTGGCGAAAAATGAGGATTCCATCGTAGAGTATTGCGACATGGTACTAAATAACTCTGATTACCCTGTAAGTTTTCCTGTGAGCTTTGAGATTGAGTATATTCCAGACACAAAGATCCTTATTGTGGAATATCAGCTTCCCTCGCTTGCTGATTTTCCATCCGTGAAGGAAGTAAAGTACATCTCCACGCGGAAGGAATTAAAAGAATCACTAATTTCAGAGAGTCAACAGGCCAAGATGTTTGACGAGGCAATCTACAAAATAGCACTCCGAACTATCCACGAACTGTTTGAGGCTGATGCTGCAGATGCAATTGATGCTGTCTCTCTTAACGGTTGGGTAAAAGCCATCAACAAAGCGACAGGGAAAGAGGAAAATAATTGCATCCTCAGTATTCAAGTCAAGAAAATTGAGTTTATCGAAATCGATCTTGCCAATGTTGATCCTAAAGTATGTTTCAAGAACCTCAAAGGGGTGGCAAGCAGTAAGCTGAGCTCAATAACGCCTGTGCAGCCGATTATGCAGATAAGCAAAGTAGACAAGCGGTTTGTTGATGGGTACGAAGTGGCCTGTTCAATCGATACCTCAACAAATCTTGCTGCGATGGGCTGGGAAGATTTTGAGCACCTAATTCGTGAGATTTTTGAAAAAGAATTTCAAGTCAATGGTGGCGAAGTCAAGATTACTCAAGCAAGTAGAGACGGCGGTGTAGATGCGGTGGCATTTGATCCTGATCCCATACGCGGTGGAAAGATTGTAATTCAAGCAAAGCGATATACAAATACAGTTGGAGTTTCTGCTGTCCGTGATTTATACGGCACAACCATGAATGAGGGCGCTACGAAGGGAATATTGGTTACAACCGCCGATTACGGCCCGGATGCCTATGAATTTGCAAAAGGGAAACCCATAACTTTACTCAACGGCTCAAATCTTTTGCACCTTCTTCAAAAACACGGATATCACGCCAAAATTGACCTCCGAGAGGCGAAAAAGATATTGACTGAAAGAGAGTGATCGCTCTAACTGCATTCAACAGCCACAAATGCTACGCACTTGTGATGGTGTCGTCACAGACTGGCTATGCCAGACTGATGGGGCTTTTTATGTGGCTTGCGTAAACCGTATTATGCGCGCAGTGGTATTACTTCAGCCCCAGCCTTTAACTTGTCCAGATAATCCGCCCACGCCTGCATCATGCACTGCTGCTCGGGTTGATATTCTGTCGTATCAGGGGTGCGGTTTTCTAAGCGGCCTTGAGTTGCTGGATGTGTGCGTAGTCGCCTTGCTGCTCCAGCGTCCACACGTCCACCGCTTGTTGCATTCGCAACCACAGCCCCGCACCATTGCCCAGCAGCTTGCCCAAGCGGATCGCCATGTCTGGCGTAACCGGGCGGTGTTCGTGCAGTACCTCAGACACGGTGCGGCGCGATACGCCCAGCCGGTCGGCAAACTCGCCTTGCGTGATCCCCAGCTCAGGCAGCACCACTTCGCGCAGCAATGCGCCGGGATGAGTGGGTGCGCGTTTTTTGTTTCGTAAAGTATCCATCAGTGATAATCCTCCAAGTCCAGAATGTAAGCATCGCCATTTTCAAATTCAAACGTGATGCGCCAATTGGCTGACACTCTCACGCTCCACAGGTTGCGCTTATCGCCTTTCAGACGGTGCAGGCGCAAGCCGGGCAAGTCCAATTCTTTCACCTGTTCCGCCGCGTCCATTGCATCGAGTATCAAGGTAATGCGGGGCGCATAATCCGCCTGCACACCGCTGGCACTGCCCTTAATAAACAGCCGCTCAAGCCCTTTGTGTTTGAAACTCTTAATCATGGCGAATTGTAACCCCATGAGTTACATTGTCAAGCATCAGCGCATCCAGCTTGAACCGCAATAAAAATGGTTTCATCAAACCGCTGAATTTACCCGTAGCGGGATCGCGTCCGTCCCGGCCTTCAGCTTATCTAGGTAGTCCGCCCATGCCTACATCATGGCGATGCGCTCAGGTAGATACATGCGCCATGCTTCGCTTGTAAGCCGCCTTAACGTTGTTCGCCTCTTCGTGTGCAAGCCGCCGTTCCAGCCATTCCTGTTTGTAGCCCATGTTGTCGAGGATCGTTGATGCCATCGCCCTAAAGCCGTGCGGGGTCATTTCGCCGTTCGCCCAGCCCATGCGCCTCAATGCCGATCTAATCGCGTTGTCGCTCATTGGCCTGTCATGGTCGCGTTCGCCGTGGAATACATACATACTGCCGTGTCTGATAGCTTCATGTCATCACCTCGCTGGGGGCATAAAAAATAACTGGGGGCATAAGTGCTGGAATTATGCCCCCAATTACAGCAAGATTCAATGAGGCAGCTTAAGACCGCTTGGACGTAAAAAAACCCGAAAAGCTATGTGCAGTATGGGTTTTGGGGTAGGTTTCGAGACTGTTTGAGACTGACTGAAACTGTGTCTTGGTGGTGATAGGTGGATTTGAACCACCGACCTCAGCGTTATGAGTGCTGCGCTCTAACCACCTGAGCTATATCACCGCGAAGAGCGCGGCATTCTCCAGATTTAGGCCTATCTTGTCAATGTGCAGGGAACTTCCTTCAGCTCGCTGCCGGGGAAATCTTTTTGCATGGCGGTCAATTTTGCCGCTGTCACGGCATCCACCATGCCCAAGTTGAATATGGTTTCTTTAACCTTGCTGACGCGTGCGCCAACTTTCGCGGTGTGCACACCCCTGGTGCGCAGATAATTGAGATAGTTTTGCGCGGCATCACGTGTTTTGAACACGCCCAGGGAAATGGCGTTGTGCCAGGGACCCGCAGCCAGGACTATAAAATATTCACTGACACCCAGCGCCTTGAGTTCAGCGACTTTCCTGTTGGCCGAAGCCCTGTTTTTGAGCGGGGAAATATATACCCAGTAACCAATATCCCGTTCAACCTGGCGCCTGCTTAATTTAACGCCAGATTGCATGCCCGAGAGTGCGGCGGCGGCACGTGCCAGATCCGGGCCCGAAAACTCACCCCACTCCATACAGGCCTGCGCATTGCGGGGCTGTACAGGCTTGTTCAATGCCCCCGCTTGTCCGGGAGAAAGTGCGGGGGCGGGGGCATGCGCTGCCTTGACCTGGACGGGTGCCGATGCCGGCATATTAAGCTGGGCGGGCGCGGGCGGATTCTTTGCCGGAACGTTTTGCGCAGATTCCAGCAGGCGGATCTTGTCCGGGTTCAACGCGGGTTGCGCCTGGGGCTCCTGATCGCCCCATCCCATCCATCCGCGCTGCATAGCCGCGAACAGAACCACATTGCCCAGCAACAATATCCAGAACAGTTTTCTCATTTGTTATCCGCCTCACCGGCGATCAGCAACAGTCCCTGCAGGACAAGATTATCCACCACCCTCAGCGGCAGCTTGATATTTTCCCGAAACATCCCCGCCGCTCCGCCGCCCAGAACCACCGGCGCACTATCATCGCCAAGCAATGCATATTGCCGTTCAATCGCGCCGCAACAGGCCTGAACCGCCCCGCTGAACAGCGCATCTGCGGTGTTCAAGGGGAATGCAGCGTACTTGCCCCGTTCCATTTTCAATTGATTTGTTGCGCCGACCAGGCTGCGTTGCATCAAATCCGGGCCGGGCAAAATCAGTCCGCCGAGAAACTCCCCCTGCCCGGACAAGGTATCGACCGTGATTGCCGTGCCGCAATCCACCACCAAGCATTTCCTCCGCTCCAGATTCCATGCCGCAATCAATGCCGCCCACCTGTCGCTGCCAAGCTGGCCGGTATCGGAGTAGTTATTGTGCACGCCACACTGCCGTTCCCGCGCCACGATGAAATGGATCAAGCCCGGCTGGGCGGCCTTGATCTCCCGAATGCGCCGGGCGACCTCTTCCCCTGCGACATTGCTCACCCATATCCGCCGTATATCGCGCGGCGCTGCCCCGGTCTTGTCCAGCCATCCGGCAAAAGTGCGCGGCAGTTCATCAGCCCGGACGACCGGCAGCGCGCCATTGCCCACCCAGTCGCCGTCATTCACCAGGGCCCACTTGATGAGCGTATTGCCTGCATCGATCAGGAGTCGCATCGCTGCACCTGTAATTCCCCTGAATTAATATGCTTCAATCCCTGCACGGTTTCCAGGCACAACTCCCCGCTGTCGTTGACTCCGCGGACTATTCCGCTGACCAATGAGCCATCCGGCATGTGCAATTGCACCGTCTTGTGCTGATGCATGTTGCATTGTTCCCATTCGGCGCGCAAAGCCGGGAAGCCGCTTTGCCCAAACCCCTGCAGCACCAGTCCCAGCTCCCGCAACAACACGGCCAGCAACTGGTTGCGCGCGGGCATCACTGCGCATACTTCATCAAGCGCGGATGCCGGCTGGCCGATCTGTGGCGCCAGGCTGGACGGCAAGCTGCAATTCAGGCCGATGCCGATCACCACCGCGCTGGGACCGAGCATATCGCCCTGCGCCTCGATCAGCACCCCGCCCAATTTTCCCTGCGCGGTCAAAATATCATTGGGCCACTTCAGCCGGACTCCCTCGGCACCCAATTTGTTCAATGCCCTCACTATCGCAACGCCTGCCGCCAGGCTCAATCCCGTCAAGGCATTCAACCCGCAATCAAACCGCCACAGCAGAGAAAAGGTCAGCGAGCCGCCCAGGCTCGAATGCCAGGTCCGTCCCATCCTGCCGCGCCCCGCGGTTTGCAGCTCCGCCGCCAGAACCTTGCCTTGCGGTGCCCCGGTCACGGCGCGTTGCAGCAACAAGGTGTTGGTGGATGTCGCTTGCGGCAATATCTCGATGTCGAAATGTTCGGCATCCGCGCCCAGCCGGCGCAAAACTTCCCCGCGCTCCAATCTTTGCCAGGGATGTGCCAGGCGATAGCCGCGGCCGCGGATTCGCTGCAAATTCACGCCAAAGTCGGCGGCGCCGCTCAGTGCATTGAACACACTGGCGCGGGTCACGCCCAGCTGGGCGGCCAGCACTTCACCGGAATGAAATTCGCCGTCCGCCAGCAGGTTCAGCACCCGCCAGGTTCGCTCGCTGGATGAACCGGTTTTCATTCAGGCATCTCTGCGCCGGCCTGCACCGGGACTTCGAGAAAGCGAAGGATTTCGTCGCGCCTGTTCAGCATGTCCTGATAGCCCAGCTCGATCAATGCGCGGGTATATTTGCTTTCGGAAAGCAGATAACTCAACAATATCCCACCGCTCTGCCTTGCTCCGACCAGGCGCAACAGCAGACGTATCGTCCAGGGCATTTCCGAGGCATACCGCTCGGCGATCTTTTCCAGCGGCTGGCTGGGCGAAACAACCAGCACATCGACATGCCTGAGATTGGCGCGCGCGCGCATCTCTTCCGGCATGATCGCGACCAGGTCATTGATCTTTTTTACCCTCTCCAGATCGACTTCCATGCTGTCAAGAAAAATACTGTTGAGGGCATGTCCTGCGATCCTGGCCAGGGTGGGGTAATCGCCTATATTGCCGCGGTCAGGATATTCGGCGTAGCCGTTGAGCGTCACGCCGATAACCAGCACCCGCGTTGCCCCCAGATGCAATGCAGGGCTGAGCGGCGCGATCTGGCGCATCGAGCCGTCGCCGAAATATTCACGATTGATCAGTTTCGCCTGAAAAATGAACGGCAGCGCGGCAGACGCCAGCAGGTGCTTGATCTCGATCTGTGTCGGCGTACCCACCCGCCCGGTGCGCCGCCACGGCACCAACTCCTTGACGCCCTGATAAAAAGTCACCGATTGCCCGGAACCGTAGCCGGATGCGGTGATGCTCAGAGCACGCAGCAAGCCCGCATCGATATTCTTTTGTATGTTTTCGTAGGGCACCATATCTTCAAGAAATCCCACCAGCGGCGAATTGTCGAGCAGCGAGACACGGTTGAGCCTGTTGATTCCGAATGCGCTGAACACCATTCCGGCAAGCCACAACATGGAGTTTTTCAGCACGCCGATAGCGTCGGTACGGTATATATGGCTGGCATGAAAGCCCTTCCATGTATTGGCCAGATACTGGGTGGCCTTGCGAAAATTTTGCGCATTCGCCGCGAGCGCGGCGGCATTCAGCGCGCCGGCCGAAGTGCCGCAAATGATGGGAAAAGGACTGCGCGCGCCGCGCGGCATCGAGTCAGCAATGGCCTTGAGGACGCCGACCTGATAGGCGGCCCGTGCCCCGCCGCCGGTAAGTATCAAACCCAGCCGATTCTGCATCGATGTTTTATCCGGCCTTGGCATGCACCGCATCCAACGCGTCCTTGAGCGTTTCTTCGGGCAGGGCATTCAGCGTTTCCGACAACATTTCCGCGGCATCCATCGTTTCGTCGCGCAAAGATTTCGGGTCGGTATTCGCCACCAGTACCGCCGCCGCGCCCACCACCTTGAGCAACCTGGTGCGCTCCAGCATCAGCATCTCGATCTCTTCGCGCAACATCGCGGCTTCCTGTTTGTTCATTGGCATGCTTTCTCCCTAGTGTTTTTTCACGCCGGCCACCGCCAACGCGCTCATGTTCACGATACGCCGCACCGTCGCTGTAGAAGTCAGGATATGCACCGACTTGTTCGCCCCCAACAAAATCGAGCCTATCGTGACACCGTCTCCCGCCGCCATCTTCAGCAGATTATAGGCAATATTGGCCGCATCCAGATTGGGCATGATGAGCAGGTTCGCGGCGCCCTTCAACCGCGCGGAAGGAAACGTCTCCGTACGCAGGCTTTCCGACAACGCGGCATCGCCGTGCATCTCGCCTTCAACTTCCAGCCCCGGGGCAAGCTGTTCAAGCAACTCGCGCGCTCGGCTCATCTTGCGCGCCGAGGCGTCAGGATGGCTGCCGAAATTGGAATGCGACAACAACGCGACTTTCGGCGACAAGCCGAAGCGGCGCACCTCATCGGCAGCCAGCATGGTCATCTCGGCGATCTGCTCGGCACTCGGATCAAGGTTGACGTGGGTATCGCAAATGAACAGCGTGTGCCTGGGCAGTATCAAAATATTCATTGCCGCATAAACGTTCATGCCCGGGCCGTGCCCGATCACCTCGTCGATATAACGCAGATGCCTGAGCGGTTGCGACACCGTCCCGCACAGCATCGCATCCGCCGCGCCTTTGTGCACCAGCATCGCGGCGATCAGGGTATTGCGCCTGCGCAATTCGCGTTTTGCCAAATCCGGCGTGACCCCGTGACGCTGCATCAGGCGGTGATACTCGCTCCAGTATTCGCGATAGCGCGAGTCGCTCTCGGGATTGACCAGCTCGAAATCCTCCCCGGCGCGGATGCGCAAACCCAGCTTCGCGATGCGCTGCGCTATCACCTCGGGACGGCCCACCAGGATCGGATAGGCGATGCCTTCGTCCACCACGGTCTGCACGGCGTGCAGCACGCGGAATTCCTCCCCCTCGGCGTACACCAGGCGCTGCGGGGCACGCTTGGCGGCCTCGAACACCGGCTTCATCAGCATGTTGGAGTGGTATACAAAGGTGTCGAGTTGGTCGCGATATGCCGCCATATCGGCAATCGGCCGCTCCGCCACGCCGCTGTCCATCGCGGCCTGCGCCACGGCGGGCGCGATGCGCGTGATCAAGCGCGGGTCGAACGGTTTCGGGATCAAGTGATCCGCGCCAAAAGTCAGATTTTCCTCGCCATAGACTTCCTCCACCGCATCCGACTGTTCGGCCTGGGCCAGCTCCGCGATCGCATGCACGGCGGCATGTTTCATCGCTTCGTTGATCGTCGATGCACCCACATCCAGCGCTCCCCTGAAGATGTAAGGAAAACACAAGGCATTGTTCACCTGGTTCGGATAATCGGAACGCCCGGTCGCCAGAATCGCGTCGGGGCGCGCCGCTTTTGCAATATCCGGCAGTATCTCCGGCGTGGGATTGGCCAGCGCAAAGATCAACGGCCTGTCGCCCATTTGCCTGATCATTTCCGGTTTCAAGATTCCGCCCGCGGACAAGCCGAGGAACACGTCAGCCCCCCCGAGCACTTCGGCCAGGCTGCGTGCTGATGTCTGCACCGCATAGCGCGCCTTGTTGTCATCCATCTCTTCGGCGCGCCCCGTGTAGACCACGCCCTTGATGTCGGTGACAATGATGTTCTCCATGCGCACACCGAGGCTGACCAGCATATCCAGGCAGGCCAGCGCAGCGGCGCCGGCGCCGGATACCACCAGTTTTATTTTTGCAATGTCCTTGCCGACCACCTTGAGGCCGTTCAGCAAAGCTGCTCCGACGATGATCGCCGTGCCGTGCTGGTCATCGTGGAATACCGGGATCTTCATGCGCTCGCGCAGCTTGCGCTCGATGTAAAAACATTCAGGCGCCTTGATATCTTCCAGGTTGATCCCGCCGAAAGTCGGCTCCAGCGCGGCGATGATGTCCACCAGCTTGTCGGGATCGCGCTCGGCTATCTCCAGGTCGAACACATCGATGCCGGCAAATTTCTTGAACAGCACCGCCTTGCCTTCCATCACCGGCTTGGCGGCCAGCGGGCCGATCGCGCCCAGGCCAAGCACCGCCGTGCCGTTGGTGACCACAGCCACCAGATTGCCGCGCGCGGTCAAATTGCGCGCTTCCGCCGGATTTGCCACGATGGCTTCGCAAGCCGCCGCCACCCCTGGCGTATACGCCAGGGCGAGATCGCGCTGGGTGATCATCGGCTTGCTCGGCGTAACGGTAATCTTGCCCGGCGGGGATTGGCGGTGATACTGCAGCGCAGCCTCGCGCAGTTGCTCGTCCATGATTTCTTTCAAATGTGCACTTGAAGTGCTCACGGGATTATACCGCAGCGCACGGCAATACCGGCGTGCACGACACAGCGCGGATTTTGCCGGCGCTGATGCCGGCTCCCTTTCCGAGCCTGCATGCTTAAATGGCAGGGACAAAGTAGAATGGCGCGACCCGGACCGCTTTATTGTCCGCGGTGTGCGCGACGCGGTTGTTTCGTTCAAGCCGAGCGCAACAATATCCATACTAAAACCTGATGAACGGAGATTTATCTTGGCCGACAATTCCGATGAAGACCTTTTTGCCCAGTACAAAAAAAGGTCTGAACAAAAAATGAAATTTGTGGTTATATTCCTTGCCGTCGCACTTCTGCTGGTGTTGTATTTTCTTGTTTATGGCTGAAACCGCTTCCGGCAATCATTTTGCCGGCCTGGCCCGGGGCCGGGCAAGAATTCGGAACATGCAGGAAGTGTCGCACCCAGGAGTTGAATGGCGGCTGGTTTCCCGCCGCATCCCCACGGCCAGTATCGAATACAGGAATCTCGGGGTGAACCTGCTGATTGTGCCCAGTTACCAGAACAGGTTGTACGGAGCGCTTTCCCTGCAGTTCAAACTCAGGGTGTTCTGACCGGGACAAATGCAATTTGAATCACGGCAGGATGCAAATGCAATCCTTCCGCAATGGGCATCATCAAATCTGCCACCTGCGAAACGGCTTATTTTTTCACCCATCCCTTGCGGATCAAACCGGAAAATATCGCCAGATAAGCAGGCATCAACAAATTCATCAGCACCGCAACCAGCCTGCGTTCTACCCGGGAGACCAGCCAGACACTGCCCAGTGCCACCAGCGCCGCGCCCAGGAAATCCAGCGGAAAATGCACCCCCAGATAAATACGTGCCCAGGCAACCGGTATTCCCAGCAGGGCCAGCACCCATCCCGCAAACCGGGTTTGCGCATGCGTGAGCAGACAGAATCAAAGGGCCCAGATAAAGGTCAGATGGTCGCTCGGAAACGAGCTGTCACGGGCATGGGGAATCAGCGTCTGGCCGATTCCGGCCTCGAAAGGCCGGGGGTGATACCAGACCAAACCGATCAACTGGTTGACAAGCAAACCCGCCAATCCCGAAACCGTTGCGGCAACCAGAATCTGCCGGACACCCGAACTGCCCCGCAACCAGCCTATGACCAGCCCTGCAGGCACCAGCCAGATCACGCCTTCCGCCAAAAACCTGGCAATGCCGACCGTGACAGCCGGGGCGCCGGGCGCGGCGTTGAGCAGCATGAATATTGTGTAATTCAGATGTTCCATCATCGCTCCAGGTCAAGCCGGTCATCAGCGTCGCTGCGCAGATGGCCGGGCATATTCATTCGGCAGTCGGGCGGATATCCGCCCGACTGCCGGGATACCACCGGTGAAAATAATGGCTGCCAGGGTATTTATCATCAACTGTTTCCCGCCAATCTGTCCCGCCAATCAAATTTGGCGCGGCCAGGATGCTTCGCTAATTCCTGATCCCCGCCAGCATCTTTTCCAGCCGCTTCACAGAAACGATCACCGGCGTTTTGAGTTCCTGCGCGAACAGCGACACGCGCAGTTCCTGCAACATCCAGGCAAATTCTTCCACGCGCGGATCGCTGTTGCCCTGCTGAACCTGGCGCAACTTCTGCCAGGCCTGGGTCAGCGGTTGCATCTGCGCGATACACTGCGCATCGCGCGCCGGATTCGCGCGCAATTTTTCGATGCGCAAATTGATCGCCTTGAGATAGCGCGGCACATGCTGCAGGCGTTCATACGGTGTGTCGGCGATGAAGCGCTTGTGCAACAGCCATTCGAGTTGCGCACGCACATCTTGCGATGCCTGCGCGTGCGCCTTGAGCTGGGGCAGGTTTTTTTGCACGGCCTGATATTCGGTCAGCACGTTGCCGACCAGCCGTGCGAGTTCCTGCGCGATCAGCAGCAAGCGGTTCTTCGCTTCCTTGCCGCGCGCGGTGAATTCCACCTCGTTCGCCGGCAAGGGATCGTTCAGGCAACAACGCTCGAAGGTCATCGCCAGTATCTGTTGCTGCAATTCCTGCTGCGTGCCGGCAAACGGGGAATTGGGCGCCATGAACAGCATGCCCAGCCGCTGCGCGTCGGGCAGATTTTTTTCCAGATACTTCACCTGCTCTTTCAACAGCAGCATGAACAAGCGGCGCAAGCCGCCCCGGTGTGCGGCCTGCGCGACATCGCGGGTATCGAAGGCGCGCAGCACCACCGCGTCGCCATCGTCCGCCAATGCGTTGAACAGCGTCACGGACTGTCCAGCGCGCTTCACTACGCTGGTCTCGGCGAAGGCGCCGAAGCTCCATGAGGTGTAGCGTTCTTCCCCTGTTCCTTCCCCCACCCCAGCCCTCCCCCGGGGGGAGAGGGGGCTATTTTGCACAGCGCGCGGCTTAAGTCCCTCTCCCTTTGGGGGAGAGCTTGCGAGGGAGCCGATTAGAGAAGGGGCGGTGCGCGGCGCAAGTTCGGCATGCAGTTGCGCAAAGTTGCGCGACATGCCGAGTTGCCGGCCATGCTCGTCCACGACGCGAAAATTCATCAGCAAGTGCGGCGGCAATTGTTCCAGGCGGAACGCATCCAGCGGCACATCGACCTGCTTCTGCTCGCGGATATAACGCGCCAGCGCTTGCAGCAACGGCGTGTTCGAGGCAGGCACCTCACGGCAGAATGCCGCCGCGAATTCCGGCACCGGCACCAGATGGCGGCGTAATCTTTGTTGCAGCGTCTTGATCAGTTGCGTGACTTTCTCTGCCAATATCCCCGGTATCAGCCACTCACAGCGTGCCGCGCTCACCTGGTTGATCAGCGCCAGCGGCACGGTCAGCGTGATGCCGTCATCGTTCCTGCCCGGCGAAAAGTTGTAGCCCAGCGCGAAGCTGACGTTGTCTATCTTCAGCTGCGGCGGATACTGGTCGGTGGTGATGCCCGCCGCCTCGTGGCGCATCAGATCGTCCTTTTTCAGATAGAGCAACTTCGGATCTTTGTGCTCCGCCTCCTTGCGCCACGCTTCGAAAGTCGCGCCGTTGTGGAGGCCATGCCCTGAGAAATGGCCGGGGATGCGGCTGTCGTAGAACGCGAAGATCAGCTCTTCGTCCACCAGCACATCAGGACGGCGCGATTTGTGCTCCAGCGCCTCGATGTCGGCGATCAGCTTCCGGTTGTGCGCGAAGAACGGCGCGTGCGTCTCGAACTCCCCGCCGACCAGCGCCTGGCGTATAAACACCTCGCGCGACTCCGCCACATTTATCGGACCGTAATGCACGCGCTTTTTGGCGTTGAGCAACAGGCCGTGCAGCGTGCTGCGCTCGTAGGCCACGACCTGCGCGGCTCTTTTTTCCCAATGCGGATCGTAATAATGCCGCTTGATCAAATGCCCGCCGGTTTCCTCCAGCCATTCCGGCTCTATGCGCGCCACGGTGCGCGCATACAGGCGGTGCGTCTCGATCAGCTCGCCCGCCATCACCCACTTCGCGCCTTTTTTTGCCAGCACCGAATTCGGCGCGATGAAGAATTTGATGCCGCGCGCGCCCAGGTACTCGTTGCTTTCCACACTCTTCATGCCGATGTTGCCGAGCAGCCCGCACAGCAGGGCCTTGTGGATCTGCTCGTAGGTGGCGGGTTGCGCTATAACTGCCCCCCTCTCTAGCCCACCTCCGGGTGGAGAGGGGATAACACCGAGCTCACCGCCAGACTGCCCCCTCTCCCTCCGGGAGAGGGAGTTTTTTAGCATCCCCATCTCGGCGACCTGGGCATGCAGCTGCTGATGCAGCTCGCGCCATTCGCGCAGGCGCAGCTGCGACAAAAAATTCCTGCGGCACTCTTCAGCCAGCAGGCGGTTGGACTTTTTATCAGCCAGCGCCTGCTCGAACCATGCCCATATCTTCGGGTAGGCGAGAAAATCCGAACGCTCGTCGGCAAACCGCTTGTGCGCCGCGTCCGCCGCTTCCTGCCGGTCCAGCGGGCGTTCGCGCGGGTCCTGCACCGACAGCGCGCTGGCGATGATCAGTATTTCCGTCAGGCAATGGTATTGCCGCCCGGCCAGCAGCAGGCGCGCGATCTTCGGGTCGAGCGGCAGTTTGGCGAGTTCGTGGCCGAGTGGTGTCAGTTTGCGCGTATCGTCTATCGCGTTCAATTCTGAAAGCAGCTGATAGCCGTCCGCGATCATGCGCGGGGTGGGCGGTTCGATGAAAGGGAACTCTGAAATTTCCCCGAGTTCAAGCGCGCTCATGCGCAGGATCACGGTTGCCAGAGACACGCGGAAAATCTCCGGGTCGGTGAATTCCGCGCGCTGCAGAAAATCCGCCTCGTCGTACAGGCGCACGCACACGCCGCTCATCACGCGCCCGCAGCGCCCGGCGCGCTGGTTCGCGGCGGCGCGCGAGATCTTCTCGATGTGCAGCTGTTCGACCTTCTGCCGGATGCTGTAGCGGTTCACCCGCGCCAGGCCGCAGTCGATCACGTAGCCGATGTTGGGCACGGTCAGCGAGGTTTCCGCGACGTTGGTCGCCAGCACCACGCGCCGCCCTGCGCCGGTCTTGAACACCCGGTCCTGTTCCGCCGCCGACAGCCGCGCGAACAGCGGCAACACCTCTATTCCTTTCGGGTGGTGCTTGCGCAAGGTTTCCGCGGTGTCGCGTATCTCGCGCTCTCCGGGCAGGAATACCAGCACGTCGCCGCGCAAACCGCCCGCCGCGAGTTCATCCAGCGCGCTGCTCACCGCCTGCGGCAGTGTCAATTCCACGTCCAGCTTGCTGGACAGTGGATTGCCTAACTTTGTTACATCCTGCGCCTCGCCCTCCTCGCTGACCTGCAGCGGGCGATAGCGTGTCTCGACCGGATAACTGCGCCCGGACACCTGGATTATGGTGGCACTCTCACCCTCTCCCCCAACCCCTCTCTCTTCTAGGGAGGGGGGAGCGCCATTCCCTCCCCCCTCGCGGGGGAGGGTTAGGGAGAAGGGGCGCGTAAAATGTTTCGCAAAGCGGTCGGCGTCCAGCGTCGCGGACGTGATGATCAGCTTGAGGTCCGGCCGTCGCGGCAACAGCTGCTTGAGGTAGCCGAGCAGGAAATCGATGTTCAGGCTGCGCTCGTGCGCCTCGTCGATGATCAGCGTGTCGTAATTCCCGAGCAGCGGGTCGCTGTGGATCTCGGCCAGCAGGATGCCGTCGGTCATCAGCTTGACGCTGGTGTCCGGCGACACCTTGTCGTGGAAGCGCACCTTGTAGCCTACCGCACCGCCCAGCTCGGTCTTCAACTCGAACGCGATGCGCGTCGCCACGGTGCGCGCCGCCACACGGCGCGGCTGGGTATGGCCGATGCAGCCCAGCACTCCGCGACCCAGCGTCAGGCAGATCTTGGGCAACTGCGTGGTCTTGCCCGAACCGGTTTCGCCGCACACGATCACCACCTGGTTATCGGCAATGGCGCGCGCCAAGTCCTCGCGCTTCTGCACCACCGGCAGGTCGGCCGGAAATTCTATCGCGGCAAGGGAATCAAGGCGCGCCTTGCGGCGCAGGGCAGCCGGGGATAAAACAGCATTCACGTTCTGTACCAGAAAAACAGCAGGAATCGGCGCGGGGCCAGTTTCCGCAGGAAGGATAGAAATTCAAAACACCGGGGATTCATTCTCAGTGCCGCTTGAACCAGCACACCCTATCTTACCGAAAGCGCGGGCATAGGAAAAGCGGACTGCGTCTGGCTATTGATTCAAACCGTCCGCGCCCCCGTCCGCCAACAGCTGCCTGGCAATAATCAGGATTGAGGTATGATGCGCCATGGTGCAAATCAGGATTTATTTACCCATTATTGATCTTTCCGTTATTCATTACACCGTTCGCCCTGAGGTATCGAAGGGTGTAGACCGCCTGGTGATTGGGCTTCGATACCTCAGCCCGAACGGCAGGTTTGTCGCTAATTATGGAATGCTCAATAAGATCGATTAACCCGCAAAAGCTGAACCACTGCCCCATTGTTTGGTCTCAGTCCGGCTTGAAATATATTTCAACATTTTTATTCCATCGCAAGGAGACCGCTTTGAAGACCCAATTGCAAAAACTGCTTGCCTATACCGCAGCCATCCTGGTGGCCGCGACGGCCCTCACCGTAATGACAAGCTGCTCACAAAAACCAAGCGCCGAAGAAAGCGCCGCGCAAACCCAGGCAATAGTCGACAAGGCCGTCGCGGAAGCCAAGCAGCAGATACTTGCCGACCAGGCCGCGGAAAAAGCCAGGCAGGATGCCGCCGCCACAGCCCAAGCCGAGGAAAATGCCAAGGCAAAAACCGAACATGAAGCCGCCATTGCCGCCGCGAAGAAGGAACTCCTCGCCGAACAGCGTGCCGCCGCGAAAAAACCGCGCAGCGCCGAACAACAGGCGGCCGCGAATGGCGATTACCCGCCACCACCACCCCCGCCCGGCTATAGAACAGTGTGCGCCAATTGCGGGGTGGTCACTTCCATCAACGCGGTTGAATCAGAAGGCCAGGGATCTGGTTTGGGCGCCATTGCAGGCGGACTGGCGGGCGGTTTGCTGGGCAACCAGGTCGGCAATGGAACCGGGCGTGACTTGACGACCATCGCCGGCGCAGTGGGCGGCGCATTTGCCGGCAACAAGATCGAGAAAACCGCGAAGAAGACCACGGGTTACGACATTGTCATCAAAATGGATACGGGCGCGCATCATACCGTTCACCAGAATACCGTCCCCGGACTTGCGATCGGACAGAGGGTCAAAATTGAAAATGGCGTGGCCGTTGCAAATTGACAGCCTGAATATTGAGGTGCCTTACTTGGTGCCGGCTTTGCAAGCGGCTTGATGTTTCGCAGCATGGGCGGCGCCCCGGTTGATAGCCGGCGCGCTGTTTTTTTCAGGCTGCTGTCAGCCCCGACCAGCCCCGCTTATTCCGTCACCAGTGTAACCCTGGTTTCCGCGGTCGCCTTGTCGATATCCAGGCGGATTTCGCAGTATTCGGTGTTTTCGCTGACCGGGGTGGGGTCGTCCGCGCAACTGCATCCGCCTATCACGCCGCTGTACAAAATTCCCGCCCTGACACGGATCACGCCTTCCGACTCTGCAATGTTATTGATCATCACCGTGATGGGTTCGGCTGTCACATGGCTGCTGATCGACAAGCCCTGCTGCAAAGGCAGCCGGTCGGCGCCCAGCAGCTCGATTTCCCGTTTCAGGATATCCCCGAACCCGGGCGTGCCCCAGGCGCTCAATGCCTTATGAAATCGGATCATGAAATCGTCGTCTCCATGCTTGCCGCTGACAGACATCGTGGCAGGATGGAGCAATTTTACCGGTATCCCGTCGGTTCCGGATATAACAGAATCACCGGCTTTTCGTCTCCCGGGCTACAGCCAGCTTGTTCAAGAAGCGCCGGCGCCGGGCGATAACTCGATTCTGCTGCCTTCTCCTTAACAAGTCACGTGTATCATCACCCCATGAAAATCCCCAAAAGAATCGAACCGCTTGTCGAGGACGGCGTGGTTGACGGCGTCCTGCGCCAGCTGATGAGCGGAAAGGAAGCCACGGTCTATGTCGTCCAGTGCGGCGATGAGATACGTTGCGCAAAGGTGTACAAGGAAGCCAACCAGCGAGGCTTCCACCAGGCCGTCCACTACACCGAAGGCCGCAAGGTCAAGAACAGCCGCCAGGCGCGCGCAATGGAAAAAGGCTCCCGCTATGGCCGCAAGGAACAGGAATCGGCTTGGCAGCGATCCGAGGTTGACGCCCTGTACAAACTCGCCGCAGCCGGAGTGCGCGTGCCGCACCCTTACGGATTTTACGAGGGCGTACTGCTGATGGAGCTGGTGTCGGACGAAAATGGCGCGCCGGCTCCCAGGCTCAACGACCTGGAGCTCTCTGAACAGCAAGCCCGGGAATTTCATGCCACGCTGATCCGGCAGGTGGTGTTGATGCTGTGCGCAGGCATCGTTCACGGCGACCTGTCCGAGTTCAACATACTCGTCGACAGCCATGGTCCGGTCATCATCGACCTGCCCCAGGCGGTGGATGCCTCCGCGAACAACAATGCCAGCCGCATGCTGGAGCGGGACGTCGACAACCTGGCAAATTACTTCGGCCAATTTGCCCCGGAACTGAAAGCCACCCGGTACGGCAAGGAAATATGGGCGCTCTACCAGCGCGGCGAACTGTTTCCCGACACACCGTTGACCGGCAGTTTCAAGCTGGACGAAAAAACGGCTGACGTGCGTTCCGTGATGCGCGAGATAGATTCCGCGCGCGACGATCATGCGGCCAAACTGCGCTACCAGCAGCTCAAGAGAGAAGAAGGCCGTTAAGCCGGGTGCTGGCCGGTTACCTTGATCCTTTTCAGCTGACTCACAAGCCCATCAGCAGCAGCCACAGCGGCAACGTCAGCGCGGACAGCAGCGTGCTCAGCATCACCTGCGCGGCGATCGTGTCGCCGTCGCCGCCCATGCGTTTCGCCAGCACATAAGCCACCGTCGACACCGGCAGCGCCGCCAGCAATACGACGATGTGAAAATACACGCCGCTCAGCCCGAATGCCCTGGCCAGTCCCCATGCAATCGCGGGCAACACCAGCAGCTTCACTGTCACGCCATACCACAGCGTGCCGGCATGCCTGTTCAGCCCCTGCATGCGCAGTCCCGCACCGACGACGACCAGGCCCAGCGGCAGCGAGGCTTGCGACAACAATCCCAGCATCGTGTCCAGCATGCCCGGCAAATGCCAGCCGCAGAGACTGAACGTGATGCCGCCCGCGGTCGCGACGATCAGCGGGTTGAGCAGTATCTCCCTGAGCCAGTGGTTCTCGCTGTGGCGCGCCAGCATCAGCACCGCGGCAACGTTGGCGAGTGGCACCATGAAGCCGATCAATATCCCGATCGCGGCGAACCCGGCGTGCCCGTGCAACCCACCCGCGATCGCAAGGCCCACATAGCTGTTGAAACGGAATGAAGTCTGGAAAGTCGCCGAGTACACTTTGGGCGGCGCATGAACCAGGTATTTCGCGGCGTAGCCGAGCACGATGCCCGAACACATGAACAGCGCGGCGACGGACAGCATCGGCGTCGCCGCACCCAGATCGACCTCGAAATGTGAAAGCGTGCTGAACAGCAGCGCGGGGAAAAATACGTGGTAGACCAGCCGGTCCATCTGCGGCCAGAAATCCTCGCGCAAACCAAACCATCTGCGCATGGACACGCCCAGCAGGATAAGCAGGAAGATCGGAACAATGATTTGCGCGACGAACATGGTTATTCAGCACCCCGTGATTCATTTGATATTTTTTGCCGGCCCCGCCAGCACATTCAGCGCCGCCCCGTCGAAAGGCCAATCAAGCTCCGCCCCGCTGTCAGCACGCCGCACCACGGGAATGCGCATGCCGTATTTTTCAAGCAGCGCCTCATCTTCCGCAATGTCGATATATTCGGCCGCCACCCCTGCAGCATGAAGCACCGCCCCGGCCTGTTCGCACAAATGGCAGAATCGGGTTCCGTACAGCAACAGTTTCATTCCGCCTCTGCATGCACGGGAGTTGTTCCAGCCGGCCGGGACTCCCGGCCCCGCGCAACACCGGCATGGAAAGTTGGGGGAGTTTTGCCAGGTGTACCGGCTTGCATCGTAACGATGTCGACCATTGCTATTCCTTGGTCCAGTGGGCGGTGGCGATCCCCTCGCCAAGATCGGCCTCGGCCAGGCGGCGGCGCACCTCAAGCAGGTGCGCGATCAATGCGGGTTCGTGCCTGGCATAGGCTTCGGCATCCGGGACGCGGTTCACCACGACACCGAGCAGCTCGGTGATCGCGTTGCCGATGGAGTTCTGGCTGATGGTCACGATCAGTTTGCCGGCATCGTTGCGGTAGATCAGCTGCTTGAACGCCGGCTGCCAGCGTATCGCATTCGCATATTTCGCATCCACGATGCACAGGTCGCGCACCTTCTTTGCCGCCTTCATGAAATCATTGTTGAACAGCAGCACGCTTTCCACCTGTTCCGGGAAATAGACATCCGGCAGCATAGCCGCGTTGCGCGTGGAGACCTGGGAAAAGAAGCTGCGATAGAAATCGATGAAGCCTTTCAGCACCTCGTCGTATTCCCTCCAGAAATGCACGTCCCTGAGCGCGCCCGCCCCGCCCTGTATTTCCCAGCTGGGCAAGCCCTGCGGGTATCCGGTCAGGGCGATGCGGGCATCCGCCCCGCTGGCAGGTTTGAGAATGCGCAGGCTCAGCGCCCGGTCGAAGAACTCGCGGTACACGTCGCGCATGTATGCCTGAAACAGGCTGTGCTGGCCGCCGTCGGTAAGGTTGGGATTGCCGGCATCAGCCGGCCTGGCGTTGCGCAATGCCTCCATCGGAAAAACGACAAAGTGGTTGTGCAGCATGCGGATGCTGGGCACGCCGGCAGAAGTCAGCGGCCAGGTCGCATCCAGGCTCGCTTCGCCGGCCAGGATCAGCGCCTCCCCCGGATCGGGATACTGCTCCAGCATGTAATCGATGATGATCTGGTTCATCCGGTTCCACACATGCTTGACGTTGTCCGCCACCTGCGTGCGCCGCACCGGCCGCCCCAGCGGATTGAGTATGGTCTTGGACGTGTTGTAGATGATGGAGCAATCGAACTCGGTGCTGTGTCCCAGCGCCTTGCGATACAACAGCAGGTTTTCCTGATTCACCAGCAAACCGTTGTTGTGCACCAGGTCATCAAGGTTTTCCGCGCTGTTGAAAAACTCGTTGTGTTTCATCCCCTCGGGGATTTCCAGCGGGATAGCCCTGAAAGGTGTGACTATTTCGCGCGGGCCGGTTTGCATCATGCCACTCCTGTCTTGTGTTGTTGTCACGGGATATGCCGGGATTTCTGCCCTGGATTCCAACAGGACCTAAGTCGTCGCCATTGTTTTCAGCACTGCCTTGAGCAATTGCCAGCAGCGCGCGACGGATTCAATTTCCACGCTTTCGCCGGGCGCATGCGCGCCGCGAATGTCGGGGCCGAACGAGATCATGTCCAGATGCGGATGGCTGGCGGCGAGCAGGCCGCATTCCAGCCCGGCGTGGATCACCTGCAACGATGCGGGCCGGCCGAATTGTTCCCGGTACACCTGCTGGCACAGCCCGAGCAGGGATGATGACGGGTCTGGCGTCCAGCCCGGATACGCGCCGTCCTTATAGGCCTGCAAGCCGTGGGCGGTGGCATAGGAGACCAGCTTGTCGGCCAGCGCATCCGCGCGCGCGTCCTGCAGCGAACGCACCTTGAAGGTCGCGCGGAACGCGCCGTGTTCCAGCGCAACCACGCCGAGGTTGGATGAGGTATCCGTCACGCCGGGAAAGTCACCGCTGATACGCGCGACTCCGTTGACGGCGCTGTCGAGGAAGGCGAGCAGGCTATCCTGCTCGGTGCGCGAGATGGAGTTGTCCGGCGGCGTGTCGTAGTGCTCGCATGCAAACGACACGTTCCCATCCGTCTCCGCGAACCGCGCCCGCCATGCCTGATGCCGATGCCGTACCCACTCGTCGATATTCGATGCGAAGACGATGGGCAGCGCGCACACGGCGCAGGCCTCGCGCGGAATCGCGTTGCGCGCGGTGCCGCCCTTCAACCCGATCAGGCGCACGTCGGTGTGCGCGGACAGGTCGCGCAACGCCTCCGCGAGCAGCTTGATCGCATTGCCGCGCCCGAGATGAATGTCGATGCCGGAATGGCCGCCGCGCAGCCCGGACACTTCGAACTGCAGCAGCGCATAATCCGCCGGCAGGTATTGCTGTGTGCATTCGTGGAGCACTTCCACATCCACCCCGCCCGCGCAGCCCAGATAGAAATGTCCCCACTCCTCGGTGTCGAGGTTGATCAGCGTCCTTCCCAGCAAAGTGCCGGGCACCAGCCCGCGCGCGCCATCCATGCCGAATTCCTCGTTGACGGTAAGCAGCACCTCCAGCGGTGGATGGATCAGGCCGGCCTCTTCCAGTGCGGCCAGCGCAAGCGCGACACCGATGCCGTTGTCCGCACCCAGCGTGGTGTCCTCCGCGATGACCCAGCCATCGCGCACCACGGTGTTTATCGGGTCGCGCTCGAAGTCATGCCGGGTCCCGGCATTGACCTGGCACACCATGTCGAGATGGCCCTGAAGTATCACGCCGGGCACGGACTCGCAGCCGGGGCTCGCGGGCTTCTTCAGGATCAGGTTGCCCGCGCCATCAACGATGGCTTCGATGCCGCGCCCCTGCGCCCATGCGACCAGATGCTCCCGCAGCGCGGCCTCGCGATACGAGGCACGCGGTATCGCGCACAGCGTGGCGAAGTGCGCCCAGACGGAAGCCGGTTGCAGGTTTGCAAGGTTGCTGGTCGTTGCCATGAAAGAATTAGCGTGTATCGCCCGGGCGGGGTTGTGTGGGTTCAACGCGTATTCTAGCTCAGCATCGCATCCTGGAATGAACCTTGAAACGGTTATGGGCGACGGCAAGGATACGTGCAAATCTTTCCCACAAGCCCAAAAGTCATATCGGGTGATTTCTACAAACCACACGGCTTCATGCCTGCCGGCATACAGATGTTTGGCGATACCCGGCGTGATTGTTGGCTTTGTTGCGCTAACGTGCTATTTTTTCCGTATCCCGGGTGGATTCCCAAACTGCACACTCATGCAAAACATTCACAAAAAAATCGTCAAGCGCCTGCTGCTGGGGTGGTTATCGCTGTCCCTGGTAATCAGCGGAGCGGTGTTCTACCTGAAAATGAACGGGGTGGACGAGCTGGTGCTTGACCTGGCGGTGAAAGAATCGCGATCCTTTACCGCCGGGTTTGACCGGTCCGGAGCCGGTCAGGTGGAAATGCTGAAACGAAAAGCCGACGAATTCCTCAAGGGGCATTTCATTGTTCTCGATCTCTACGATGAACACAAAAAGCAGATACTGCGGGAAGTAAGCCCGGGCAGGGAGATGGTAGAGCAAAAGCTCGAACAGTATGTTCACCATTTCCCGATGGAGAACACCCGCTATTACAAGAAATTCTGGATCGACAGGCAGTTGTTCCTGCAGGTGCTGTTGCCTCTCCAGGATAAACGCGGAGACCTGGTCGGTTATTTCGAGGGCGTGTATCAGGTTGATGCCGAAACCCTGCACAATATCGAAGCGGATATCATCCGCACCCTGCTCTTGGTGGTGGTGGTGGTCCTCATCACCGCTATCATGCTCTACCCCATTATCATTTCCCTCAACCGCGGGTTGATCAATCTCGCCACCGACCTGCTTAAAAGCCATATCGAGTTGATGGATGTGCTGGGCAGCGCCATCGCCGAACGGGATTCCGACACCAACAGCCATAATTACCGGGTCACCCTTTACGCAATACGCCTCGCCGAGACGCTGGGATTGCCCAGCCCGAAGATACGCAACCTGATTGCCG
Source organism: Pseudomonadota bacterium (assembly GCA_021851345.1). Classification (GTDB taxonomy): domain Bacteria; phylum Pseudomonadota; class Gammaproteobacteria; order Burkholderiales; family Gallionellaceae; genus Gallionella. The sequence goes on along the minus strand of JAJZEQ010000123.1, from coordinate 5,287 downwards.
GCGCATTCCTGCACGACGTGGGCAAAATCGGCATTCGCGACAACATCCTGCTCAAGCCCGCCAGCCTGTCCGATACGGAATTTGAGGTGATGCGCAGCCATGTGCTGCTGGGAGTGGATATCATCAGCAAATCCAACTGGCTGGCCGGGGCGAGGGAGGTAGTAGAGTTCCACCACGAAAAATTCGATGGCAGCGGCTATATGAAGGGGCTGAAGGGGAAGGAAATTCCCCTGAACGCGCGCATCTTCGCGATTGTCGACGTGTTCGACGCGCTCACCTCAAAGCGTCCGTACAAGGAACCCTTCGGTTTCGGGGAAACAATGGACCTCCTGCAACGCGACAGCGGCAGTCGCTTCGATCCCGAACTGTTATCCACCTTCGGCGGCATTGCCTATCCCCTTTACCAGGAGATCAGCCGCGCCGACGACAGCACACTGGAAGCACTGCTGAACCGGTCGGTCAGCAAACATTTCCTCAACGGTTGACGGGGCCGTTTCACATCACAACAAGGGGTCGCATGACTTTGTAGCTCGTGCGGCCTGGCTGGCTGAATTTCCGCGCAGTTTCAGTGTTGTGCGTTTAAACGCACCCCGTCCGGATGCGTTACGTTACTTGTCATAAACGCCTGTTATTGACCCGCCAAGGGTGGAATCAAAATCGCGCAGGTCTTTGTCAGCATCCCAACCGTAAGCCGGGCAAACGGTGTGGCCTACACCGACACCCCCCATCCAGTAACATTTTTTGTCACCCGGCACAGAAGCAATTTCAATAACTTTGCCAAGCCCTCCCTTTTCCGCCTGCACCTTCAAAAAGGTACACCCGCCAGATTCGATTCCATCGCATGGTTGAATTTGTTTGTCCTTTGGAATCAGGACTAAAATTTTGGCCATAGCCAACGCTTTTCTTTGCGGGTTGATAACACCCAATACATAATCATCCTGGCGGGCGCATCGTTTATCGGCATTCTGAATCGCATCGCAAGCAGATTTTACGGTATTGTCCGAAGCGGGCAGTTTGAGCAACGGGCCATAAAGAATCCCGCTATCATTTTTTGTCAGTTCATGGCCGTAACCCGCAGTGCCACCTGCAAGGCTGGATGAAAAGGTCGAGCATCCTTCCAGTCCCACCAGCGCCATCATCATTGCCAGCAAATAAATTTTCCTCATATTCGTATCCTCACGTGATCAGCTGGCCCCGGTAATCCGGATAGAAATCCAAGCATCCCGGAGGGTAAACCGCATCCCGGAATTACCCCCGTGTTCAGGCTGCCAGCGGTAATGCCCGGACACTTTGTATATATGTGGTCAGGTGTCCCGTTATTCAAGCCCCGGTATGGCCCCATGAGGGTGTGCCGGAATGACCCGCCCCGTCTGATATCATCGCGCCCATGCTCAATATCCAGAATCTGTCATACCTGCAAGGCGGCATGCCGCTGCTGCAAAATGTGAGCCTGCAGGCGTTCCCCGACCAGCGCATCGGCCTGGTAGGCAAAAACGGCTGCGGCAAATCCACGCTGTTCCGACTGATACGCGACGAGATCAAGCCCGACGGCGGCGAGATTTCCATGCAGTCCGGCAAGACCATCGCGTTCGTCGAACAGGAGATCGCGAGCTCCGATGAGCCCGCTCTGGAGTTCGTGCTCGACGGGGATGTGGAGCTGCGCCTGCTGGAGAAAACACTGGCGAAGGAAAATCACGATGCGGCATGGTTCGATGCGCAACAGCGCTTCGAGGTCATCGACGGCTACGGTGCCCCGGCGCGTGCCGCGCAACTGCTGAACGGGCTGGGCTTTGCCAACGACACGCTGGAACGCCCGGTGACCAGCTTCTCCGGCGGCTGGCGCATGCGTTTGAACCTGGCGCGCGCGCTGATGCACAGAGCCGACCTGCTGTTGCTGGACGAACCCACAAACCATCTCGACCTCGAGGCGATCATCTGGCTGGAACAGTACCTGGCGCGCTATCCCGGCAGCATCCTGCTGGTCTCGCACGACCGCGAATTCCTCAATGCCTGCGTCAACCGCATCGCCCATGTGCACGACCGGACCATAGACTGCTACACCGGCGACTACGACGACTTCGAGCGCGCCCGCGCTGAAAAGATCGCGCAGCAGAATCAGGCGTTCAACAAGCAGCAGGAAAAGATCGCGCACCTGGAAGATTTTGTGCGCCGCTTCCGCGCCCAGGCCACCAAGGCCAGGCAGGCGCAAAGCCGCATCAAGGCGCTGGACAGGATCACGCGCATCGCCGCCGTGCATGTCACCGACGGTCATTTCGAACTGGAGATCGAAGCGCCCGAACGCAGCCCCGATTTGTTGATGCGTGCTGAGAAGATGGGCTTCGCCTATGGCGACAAGACACTGTTCAAGAATGTCGAACTGGTGCTGCGTTCCGGCGCGCGCATCGCGCTGCTCGGCCCCAACGGCGCGGGCAAATCCACGCTGATCAAGCTGTTGGTGGGCGAGTTGCAGCCCACCTCGGGCACGCTGGAGATCACGCCGGACATCCGCATCGGCTACTTCGCCCAGCACCAGCTGGAAAATCTCGACAGCAACGCAACCCCGCTGCAACACATGGAGCGCATCGCGCCCAAGGAAACCACGCTGGCGCTGCTGGCCTGGCAAAAGCCGCACTTGCTGCTGCTCGACGAACCCACCAACCACCTCGACCTGGACATGCGCGACGCGCTCACGATCGCGCTGGAGGAATACACCGGCGCCGTGGTGATCGTGTCGCACGACCGCAGCCTGATCCGCGCCGTGGCCGACGAGCTGTGGCTGGTCGCCGATGGCGAAGCGAAACTGTTCGACGGTGACCTGGAAGACTACAAGAACTGGATCGAGACCCGCCGCCCGCGCGAGACCGTGCAAGCCAAACCGGCAAAGCCCAGCCTGCCCGCCGCGCCCAAGCCCAACCGCAAGGCGCTGCAGTCCAGGCAAACCAAACTCGAAACCGCGCTGGCCACCGCACAGGCGGAACTCGCCGCAGTCAACCGGCAACTCGCCGATCCCGTCACCTATGCCAGCCCCGACCGCGACAGGATCACCGAACTGAACGCGGCGCATGCAAGACTGGAAGCCAAAGTGGCGGAACTGGAAGAAGGCTGGCTGGAACTGGAGATGGCGCTCGGGGAGTGAGGCTGAGTTTCTGCCGTCAGCGCGAGTGCGGGTCGGCGAAATGATTCATATTTGCTACCAGTCCTTAATTATTGATACTTCCATAATTCACGACACCCCTGCCGTCATTGCGAACGAAGTGAAGCAATCCAGCAAGACCAGGATGCATTTTTTTAAACCCTCTGGATTGCCACGTCGGCTACGCCTTCTCGCAATGACAGCATTACTGGATTGCCGCGTCGGCTTCGCCTCTGCCGCGCTCCGCTCGCAGCTAAAGCCTTGTTGCAATGACGAGGCATTCTGGATTCCCCGAATTCGCGGGAATGACGTGCCAGTTTTTGAATTTCTCCTGACCGCATTCCGCAAGATGTGTCACTGTCGTCAAATATGGAAACCTCAGTAGAAAAGCAAATGTGATATTGGCCCTGCTGTTCGCTCCCGGTTACCCCTGCTGTCAGACCTTGATCGCCCGCGTCAGCAAATACTCGTGACGGACGACATTGTCGTGCAGGTATTCGCCCAGCACCTCATCCATTTCTCTGCGCCACACCTCCAGCCTTGCGGGCTCTTGCTGCAAAGCCTGCACGGCGCGGATGAAAGGGCCGGCCTTGGCTTCCTGGAACAGGCGCAAATGCCTGGGGCTGAGCGCCGGGATAGCCATCGTGCCCCGCTCAAAATGCAGGCCTTTTACGCTTTCCCCCAGCCGTTGCCGCACGACAGCTACATCGCCCCACTGCAGCGGCGAAGCGACGCCCTGCTGCGGCGGAATATATTTCGCGATCAGGCTGAACTGGCGGCCAATCAGTTGCTCGCCTGGCCAGGTGGCGAACGCGATGGTGCCACCCGGCTTCAGCACGCGCAGCATCTCGCCCAGCGCAACTTCGGGCCGCGGCGCGAATATATGCCCGAACTGGCTCAACACGACATCGAAAGATGCATCCGGAAAAGGCAGCGCCTCGGCATCGCCTTCATGCCAGGCGATATCGTCAAGCTCGGCCAGCGTGGCGCTTACCTTCGCATGCGCAAGCAGCGCAGGGGTCAGGTCAAGTCCGGTCACCCTGGCGCCGGCGCGCCGCGCCGTGATCGCAACCACGCCGGTTCCCGTCCCCACATCCAGCACCGCCTGGCCGCCGCTCACCCCGGCGTAGCGCACCAGATGCCCGGCCACGGGTGTCGTGAAGACAGCCATGTCGCCGAAATTTCCCATCGTCCAGGTTTCGCGTTGCCTGGATTTGAACTCATCCATCGGGTCAATACTCATGCTTTCCTCTCTCAAAAAACGAACGAATAAATCCGGACAATGAAATTGCTGACATGACTACTCTGGCTTACGGAATAATTCGTCGAGCGGATTCGCGGCTGCGCGGGAATTTCCGGAAACGCGCACGCCGGTGAACTCTTCCTCGATATTGTCGCGATAGAAACTCCATGCCGCGCCCGAGTTGCTGAACCGGCGCCAGGCTTCTTCGCCGACGCCGCTGTACTGCAGCGTGCTGCCGTCGTCGAGTTGCACCTGCAGCAGGCGGGCGCGCTTATCGTAGCCGATGGCTCGCAGCCTGCCCGAGTTGATCCTGATCATTTCCATGGCGCGCTCATTGTCCGTGGAATCCGGCGTCGTGATTCGCCTCCGCACCGGCCTGCTGCTCAAGGTCTGATGCGCGCTTGAACGCCTGATCGGCGCCCGCCGCGTCGCCTTGCGACACGCGCGCCCGTGCTATCACCCGCCAGTTTTCGGCTTGCACGCGATATTGGCGTCCGGAAAAACTGTTCGACTTGCGGGCCAGCGTGATCGCCTGCGCATACTGGCCCTGGGCCAGGCGCAATTGCGCAAGCTCAAACCATAACCAGGGATTGCGCGGTTCGATGCGCAGCGCGCGCTCCAGCGATGCGCCGGCCGCTTCACGCTGCCCGCCCTCGCTGTCGGTCTGCGCCCGGTCCAGCAGCGCGATCACGGCGCGGTTGCCCGACATCGCCGATCTAGGCACCGGCGCGGCGGCGGCACCCGGTTGCTGCGCCGCGGGCGGAACAGTTGCGGGTGCGGCAGCAGGGGTTGATGGCCGTGTTGCGACGCCCGCGCATCCGGCAAGCAACAGCAGCCATGCCGAAACAAAAAGCCAAACGTATCTGTTTTTCAATTGAATAACCTCTGGAACCAGTTTTTCTTCCGGGTAC
>JAJZEQ010000097.1 GCA_021851345.1 Pseudomonadota bacterium | reverse complement strand
GATCTCCGTTTCCATCAGGATGCCCAGTTGCGGGCGGAAGCGCCGCAAGAACCTGTTCACCGCAAACGGATAATCGTAGGGCAGATATGCACGCAACACGCTGTTGCCATAAAGTTGCTCGCTTGCGGCGCGACCGGTAGGCGTGGTGTGGGTGAGCAGGATTTGATAATCAGGGTAAGTTTCGCGCAGCCGCATGACGAGGCTTTGTGTGGCGCGAGTCTCGCCCACCGAGACGGTATGCAGCCAGATGACCGGCTTATCGCTGCAGAATGAAAAAAAACCGAAACGCTCAGATATATGCTGCAGATATTCAGGCTGTTTGCGCGCGCGCCAGAGCAGACGCAGAAAAATGTAGGGCAACAGCAGCCACAGCGCGAGGGTGTATATAAATATCATCCGATACAGTTACGTGGATTAACAAGGTTGTTAATAGTAGTGTCCTTGCGTGAGCTACTCAAGAAAAACATTTGTTGTAATTTCCCGCGCCAACTAGAATGAAGGTGTTTTTACCAGGTTGTCATGCGGCAGCAAGCGCCCCCTAATTGCATACTACCCATATGAAAATTCTTGTCGTAAAGCTGTCTTCATTGGGTGACATACTTCACCTGTTTCCGGCCGTCAGCGATTTGCGCGGCATTTTCCCTGATGCGGAAATACACTGGCTGGTGGAGCCTGCTTTTGCAGAAGTGGCGGGTTGGCATTCGGCGGTTAACAAAGTGATAACGGTGCCGTTGCGTGCGCACAAAAAGCTTTGGTGGAAAATACCCGTCCTGTTGAGCAAACTGCGCAGAGAACTTAGGTCAGAGAATTACGACATCGTGCTGGATGCGCAGGGGCTGCTCAAAAGCGCCCTGCTGGCAAGGTTAGCGGGGAATGTTGTATTTGGCTTTGCGGCGGGCAGCGCGCGCGAACCGCTGGCGGCGAGGTTTTATAAAAAGGCTGCTAGGGTCGCGGACGGCCTGCACGTCATCGAAAAAAACAGGCAACTTGTGGCGACAATGTTTTCAGCAGACATTTCCCGGGAGGCAGACTACGGCCTGGAAGAATTTCGCCGGAAGCAGATGAATGCCGGGCTTTCGGGCGCACTAATGAATTTTGCCGATCAGCCATACATAGTGCTGCTGCACGGAACTACCTGGAACAGCAAATACTGGCCTGAAGCCTCCTGGCTTGAACTGATTCATTTGCTAACGCAGCAGGGCTGGCGCTGTTTGTTGCCGTGGAGCAATGAAGAAGAACATCAACGGGCCGAGCGATTGCAGGCTGCAGGAGGTGAATACGCACGGTTATTGCCTAAGCTGTCACTGGCTGATCTGATCAATGTGCTGCTGCATGCCCGCTCATTCGTCAGTGTCGAATCCGGGATCGGGCACATCGCGGCAGCGCTTGATATCCCCGGTGTCATGCTGCACGGGCCGACAGATCCGGGTTACAGCGGCGTCCTGGGCAAAGCATGCCAGCACATCACCAGCGACATTTACTGCTCGCCGTGCTTCAGGAGAAATTGCCCCAGGATACAAAATGCTAATGAGATTCCACCGTGCCAGCAGGAAATCAGGGCGCCGCGGGTTTTTCAGAAATGCCAGGAAGCGATGGCCCAAAACCATCGAGAGGCAGCGACATAAGCTGCTAAAATACCTGTCGCCAAATTAGCCAGAAGAAAGCATGACCCATTACCCGCCGATCATTTCTGCATTCGTCACGATGATGTTGACATTGCTGCTCACGCTGAACAAGAACGGGATGATCCAGGACATCCCCAACGAACGATCATTACACACCGAGCCAATACCGCGGGTTGGCGGTATCGCCATCATGGCGGGAATACTGTCCGGCTGGATATTGCTGTTTCATTTCTGGGAATGGTGGATCGTGTTGCCTGTACTGGCTTTGTTCATGCTGTCACTGGTGGATGATGTGCGCAACCTGTCTGCCAAAATACGCTTGCTGGGCCACTTTGTTGCTGCGGTGATCGTAGTGGCAGGGGCTGGCATCCAGTGGTTATGGCTGTTGCCAATTTTATTGTTCATCGTTTGGATGACCAATTTGTTCAACTTCATGGACGGCTCGGATGGTTTGGCGGCGGGAATGGCGTTGTTCGGCTTCAGCTTCTATGGAGTCGCCGGATTGATGCATGGCAACGAAGCCTTCGCGATGATGAACTTCACGATAGGCGCCGCCGCCCTGGGATTTCTTTACCACAACTTTTATCCGGCCAGGGTATTCATGGGTGACGCGGGTTCCATACCGCTCGGTTTTCTTGCCGCGGCATTCGGGGTGTGGGGCTGGCAACAGGGATACTGGCCGTTCTGGTTCCCTGTCCTGGTATTTTCGCCATTCGTGATTGATGCAAGCGCTACATTGCTCAAACGAACGCGCCGCAGGGAAAAACTTACCGAAGCGCATCGCGATCATTATTACCAGCGCCTGATAAGAATGGGCTGGGGACACCGAGATACTGCGGTAGCCGAATATATGCTAATGCTGGCAGCGGGCGGTTCCGCCTTATGGGGTATCGGGCTGGACGCACAGGAACAGGGAAATCTGCTGGCGTGGTGGGGTGCAGTCTATCTGGGCTTGGCAACCTGGGTAGATCGGCGCTGGCGGCAGCATGAGGCAATGAAAAAAAGTGCTGCCGAAATTTAAGCCCAATATACGCACTGCTTTGGCAGTGATGCATGATGCGGTCGCGGCCGTATTGGCATGGAGCCTGGCCTATCTGCTACGCTTCAATTTCGAATTGCCGCACAATTTTGCCGCGGAACTGCAGCAAACTTTTTACTGGGTTGTGCCGCTGCAGTTGGTCATATTTTGGCAATTTGATCTGTATCGCGGCATATGGCGATATGCCAGCACCGCCGACCTGCGCCGCATTTTTCTGGCAGTCTTGCTGTCGGCAGCGACCATACCGCTGATGTTCTGGATGTTGCGCCTGAATCTGGTAATCCCGCGTTCAGTGCTGATCATAAATCCGTTATTGTTGATTTTGATCATGGGCGGCAGCCGCTTTGTCTACCGCCTATGGAAAGAGCAGGGTCTGTATGGCAGTTTAAAACTGCAAGGTGAACCGGTGCTGGTGTTGGGTGCCGGAGACGCGGCTGCAAATCTGGCCAAGGACCTGATGGCAAGCAGTGCTTGGCGGTTGGTGGGTTTTCTTGATGATGATAAAAATAAAATTGGCCGCATGTTGCACGGGATACGTGTGCTGGGCAATTTGGAAAGTTTGCCGGAACGTGCCAAGCGTCATGGCGTAACGCAGGTGATCATTGCCATGCCCTCAAGTTCGCACCAGCAGCGCAAGCGTGCAATACAGCTATGCAATGACGCGCAGGTAAAAGCGCTCACTGTTCCCTCGTTCGATGACCTGATGAGCGGAAAAATAGCGGTGTCGCAACTGCGCGCGGTTGAGCTGGACGATCTGCTGGGACGCGATCCGGTAGTGCTGGATGATGCGGGATTGCACGGCTTGATGGCGGGTAAAGTGGTAATGGTGACGGGGGCCGGCGGTTCGATAGGCTCGGAAATGTGCCACCAGGTTGCGCGCTTTTCACCGGCTAAACTGGTGTTGTTTGAAGCTTCCGAATTTGCGCTGTATACCATCGAACAGCAACTGAAGCTGGCTTTCCCTGCGCTGAATATCTTTAGTCTGATAGGCGATGTGCGCGATTCGGCCCGGGTAGATGAGGTCATGCAACACTACCGGCCGGGCGTGATGTTTCATGCGGCCGCCTACAAGCATGTGCCACTGATGGAGCAGCACAATGCCTGGCAGGCGATACGCAACAACGTGCTGGGCACCTGGACAGTGGCGCGCGCCGCGCAACAGCATGGCGTAGAAAAGTTCGTGATGATTTCCACAGATAAAGCCATCAATCCAACCAACGTGATGGGCGCGAGCAAACGTCTGGCTGAAATGGTTTGTCAGGCATTGCAGCCTCCCTCACCCCCAACCCCTCTCCCAAAGGGAGAGGGGAGTACTCGTTTCGTGATGGTGCGCTTCGGCAATGTGCTGGGCAGCACCGGCAGCGTGATACCGACCTTCCGCGCTCAAATTGCACGCGGCGGGCCGGTCACCGTGACACACCCTGAAATTACGCGCTACTTCATGTCCATTCCGGAAGCGGCGCAGCTGGTGTTGCAGGCCGGGCTGATGGGGCAAGGCGGAGAAATATTCGTTCTGGAAATGGGCGAGCCGGTAAAGATAGTCGATCTGGCGAAAGATTTGATACAACTGTCCGGATTTACCGAGGATGAAATCAAGATAGAATTTACCGGTCTGCGCCCCGGTGAAAAGCTCTACGAAGAATTGTTGGCGGACAACGAGGACACCTTGCCCACTCCTCATCACAAGCTGCGCATCGCGCAGGCACGACAAGCCGATGCCGCATGGCTGGAACAATTGCTGAAGTGGGTTTCCGCAACCGTCATGGAGGATGATGCGGTACGTGCCGCCCTGACACTGTGGGTGCCGGAATACCAGCCGAATCCTCATGTTTCAATCATTGACGCAACAGCCGCCCAGAGCACTTCGGCTGGAACAGGCTTGTCAAAGTCAAGCGGTCAAGCGTGAAAGGCATTCTCGCTGTTGCCGGTTTTGTTGATTATCAAGCTATCGGGAAACATTGCCGGCGAGCCTCGAAATGAACAAGAACATTAACAAACTCTCCGTCATCATCATCACCAAAAACGAGGCCGAAAATATTCGCGCGTGTCTGGAATCGGTAGCGTGGGCGGATGAAATCGTCGTGGTTGATTCCGGCAGCACCGATGCGACGGTGAAAATTTGCCAGCAGCTGGGGGCAAAGGTTCATGTGCACGATTGGACGGGATTCGGTATGCAAAAGAACCGTGCCCTGTCCTATGCGACTCACGAATGGGTATTTTCCATAGATGCCGATGAGCGCGTGACTCCGGAACTTCAAGCGCAACTCATCAACGCGATGGAATCAGAAAGCGAAGATGGATTTTATGTGCCGCGACTTTCGCAGTTTTGCGGTAAATTCATCAGGCATTGCGGTTGGTATCCCGATTACGTGCTCCGGCTTTTTAAAAAATCCGCAGGGCGTTTTTCCGATGATATGGTGCATGAACGGGTGATACTCAAAGGCAACGCCGGACGGTTGTCCAGCCCATTGCTGCATTACAGTTATTTGAATGAAGCAGACGTGCGGCGCAAGACCGAGCAGTATGCCCGGGCGGGGGCGATGCAGATGCTGAAGAATGGCAAAACTGCGACACTTGCCGATGCCCCGTTGCGGGCGGGCTGGGCTTTCATCAGGACATATATCATGCGGCTCGGGCTTCTCGACGGGGTTGCAGGCTTCAATATCGCCCGGATGAATTTCAGGACCACCTATCTGAAGTACCGGCAGCTCAGGGCATTGTGCAGTACAGCGCATTGACTGGCTACCGGCATGAGGCGGAGCAAGAATATGAGACAATCCAAGCAGAATATATCTGAATTATTGAGGTTTCCATGTTTGATGGCAGTGACGCATCTATCGAAATGCGGCAAGTGGAAATTAAAAAGCTGGCTCGTCATTGCGAGGAGGCGAAGCCGACGCGGCAATCCAGGACAGCAAACCACTGGACGATCTCACTTCGTTCGCAATGACGATGCTTTGAGTCCCCGCACTCAGTTCGCAATGAGGGCAAGGGTGTCATGAATTATGGAAGTATCAATAATCCAAGGTCTTCGATGAAATTTCCGCGCTTCCCATCCGTCTCATCCTTCACCGGTCCGGAGTATATTTTCGGGGCAATTCTGCTTTGCTATCCGGCGCTGCTTTTCCTGATCAGGGGCGGCATGAATGCCTCTTTGTTTTTGCTGACAATACTCTCGCTGTTCCTGTTGATCAGGCTAAAAGCCTACAAAAATAATCTCGACAAAGCAGATATGGTTTTCAGTATCGCGATGGCATCAGGCTTGGCAGCTATATTGCTCAGCCAACTTTACCATCACGATTTGCTTGCCAGGTATTTCGACTCGGATGCGCGATTTCTATTGGCCATTCCGGTTTTGCTGGCTTTGCGCCACATCGGCACAAAAACGCTTTCCATCATGCAGTACGCCTTTCCACTGGGAGCAATTGCTGCATTAGTAGCAGTAATTGCAAACCACCCAGCCGATATAACCGAAGTGTCAACTTCATATATGAACCAGATACATCTGGGAGATATGGCGTTATTGCTGGGCTGTCTGTCTTTGTTCAGCGTGAATTGGATACAAATGGATCACCAACTTGTGAAGTTGCTCAAGATAATTGGCCTGATCGCCGGAATGACGGTTTCAGTTCTATCAAGTGCGCGCGGTGGCTGGATAGCTATTCCGGTTTTCGTGTTTGTGTTCATTTATTTTCGTACCAACGGCAGGCTATTTAATAAGATGCTTCTGGCCATGCTGTTAATCGGAGTGCTTGGACTGTTCGGATACTTTTTCATCGAACCGATACACCATCGCTTGTGGCTGATCTATTCGGACTTGTCCTTATTTTCAGGCGGGAATGCAGACACTTCAATTGGAATACGTTTGCAGTTGTGGAAAGCTGCTTTTCACCTGATTTCACAGAACTCCGTCTTTGGCGTAGGCGCAGATGGATTCAGGAGTGCGATGGACGGGCTGAGCGGATCTGGCTTTATTACGCCAATCGCCGCAGAATATGGCAAGGGTGAAGTACACAACGAGATTTTGGCGCATACGGTCCGGTTTGGTATTTTCGGGTTGACTTCCATACTGGCAGTATATTTTGTTCCATTTGTTATTTTTCTGCGGGCGCTAGGGTCAAAAATCCATCAACAAAATGTTGCGGCGATGATGGGCATGTGCGTGACTTTGGGTTTCTTCATATTCGGGCTTACCGTCGAGACCTTCGACCTCAAAATGACAGCTGCATTTTACAGCTTGACGGTGGCTGTCCTGTTGGCCATTGCCACTCACGGCAAGTCAATCTATTCAGGCGCTTCGAAAGGCTGACGTAGCAGTGAGGTATGTTGTAATCTGACTTCGACTTCGCTTGCGCGCTGCGTGCGCTCATGGATGGGGATCGATTGACCCACAAAAATACGCGTTGGGATTATGGAAAAGATCGTTATCAGCTGCTTGGGCATATCAATAGGCGAGTTCGGTCAAAGTTGACTCTTTTAAATATCCTCAGCTCAAGCGCCGCTTCAGCGAGCTGCGCAATAACTGCCAATGAAAGCCCAGTGTATCTTCAGGTTCGGGGAGTGCCACACCCACTGCCAAATCCCCACGGCGCAGATAATAATGATCGAATACCGACTGCCGCATTCCCCATTTGTGCAGGAATTGTTTTCCGCCGTTATTTTTCTTTATCCTGCCTGTCGACTTTGCCTGGAAATGATAAACCAGTGCATCACCCACTCCCAGAAAGATACGGCAACCGGCATGCCACAGTTTCATCGAAAAATCGTTGTCGCTGCTCATGCCGGGCGAAAATTCGCTGCTGTAGCCGCCGACCCTGAACCACCACCTGGCATGTACCAGCGTGGGCGGCCAGGTGGCGCCGTACCAGTCGGGTCTGCGATGACCCGGCAGATTCGACAACAACTCCTGCTCGGCAAACTGGTCCGGGCCGCGTCCATAATCCCTGACGACGACACAGGGGTTGTTCGTGTGCACCGGCTCTATCATGGTGCCGGACAGCATGAACAGATCCGTATCAAGATTTTTCAATTTGTTGACCAGCGCGGTATCCCATCCGGGGCAGCAGTACATGTCGTCATTCAGGTAAAGGATGTAATCGTGTTTGGCGAGCATTGCCGCCTCATTGACCGCCAGGCAAATGCCGACGTTCTGGGGAGTATGGGTGTGGTCCAGCTGTTGCGTCCGCACCCAGTCCAGCGTCCCGTCGCTTCCGTCGTTGACGTGGACTATGATCTGGTGGGCAAGGCTGGAATTATCCCGAATGCTGCGCACGCAGAGTTTAAGCAGCTCAAGATTGTTCCAGGTGGGGATTAGTATTGAAAACATGCTGTGATGATCCTTTGGTTGGCCAATTACTTTATCGAACTTTTCATAATTGAAGAAACGCTCGAACCGAACGCATCAGTATACAAAATCCACTTTGCTGTGATTCCCGCAAAAGCGGAATCCAGAATATCGCGTCATTGCAACAAGGCTTCAGCTGCGAGCGAAGCGCGGCAGAGGTGAAACCAACGCGGCAATCCAAAACATGTCGTCATTGCGAGAAGGCGAAGCCGACGTGGCAATCCAGAGGGTTTAAACAAAATGCATTTTTGTCTTGCTGGATTGCTTCACTTCGTTCGCAATGACGGCGAGGATGTCATGAATTATGGAAACCTCAATAAGTTGTAATTACGCGTTCGGATTGTGGATCAACCAAGCGGCAACGCAGCTCGGCGTTTGTTCACAGGCACCAGCGGAGATTGATCAAGGCCCGTTTCCTCCCCCGACAAGCGCCGGATAGCCGCAATGACGCTAGCTGCCGGAAGATTCTGCAAGCAATTGCTCAAACTGGCATTGTGGCGATCGCAGCCCTCTTCCATGCACGGCACACAATCACCCCCACCCTGCACCAGCACCACATTGTTAACACGCTGCGTGCCTCTCGTTCTGTAAGGATTGCGGGTATCTTCGTACCCTTTTGGCCATGGCCCCCATTTCACCGGATTGGACGGACCGAACAATGCGACGGTGGGGGTACCCAGCGCTGCCGCCATGTGCGTAAGCGCAGTGTCCGGCCCCACGTAATATTTGGCGCGGCTGATGAGGTAAGCGTTTTCGGCAAGACTCAGCTTGCCAGCCAAGCTCACTGTACCCGGGGGCATGAAACGGTATATCTGTTCGACATAAGCCATCTCGGCAGGGTCGTTGCTTCCGGTGAGCACGGCGCGGATGCCATTCACTTCTAGCCATTGGGCCAGTTCAATCCAGCCATTCTGGTGCCACATTTTGTAGCTAAATTTGGGAGACATGTGCAGCACCGCAAAAGTCTCAGTACCAATGGCAAACGGCAAAGCCCCCGCAACCAAGATTTCATCGGATGGATTCCAGGCAACCACCACTTCATGGTTGCGCATGATGCCCAGCAAATCCACAACCCCGAGATTGGTCAGCACGGTATGGCTGTCAACATGTTCAAATTTTGCCCAGCGCGTGAGCAGGTATTGCTTCCAGTGCTCCTTTTTGCTGCCATCCTGCATCCCGAAACGCGCCTTCCCGGCGATCCAGGTATACAGCGTGGGCCGGTCACCCAACAGCGTTGTAAGCGCAACATCATATCTGCGAAACAGGCCGAGTATCAGTCTCAAGTGCTGCCAGAACCCGGGCCGCGTCGGTACGGTGATTACGCGATTGATGTCCGGATTGCGCAGCAAAACCCCTTCGGTACCCTCGAACACCAGCACGTCAATTTTTGCCTGGGGCCAGGCCAGATGCAGCGAACGGATAACAGGAGTGGATAACAACACGTCACCTATGCGCAAGGTGACTACCACCAGTATACGGCGAGGATCTTTCAAGACTGTTGCGGGATTATCGGTGTGGCCCGGCACCTGCCCGGGCTCCGAGTCCCATAACTCGATATCCTGCAGCGGGTGTTCCCCCAACAAGCCATAAGCCGCGCGGCGTAATCTGCCCGACAGCGTGGTGAGCGGAAACAACCCGGGGTGGCGGGCGGCAAGTTTTGATGGGGCAGCGCCCGGGCGCAACGATCCCAAGTAGTGCTGTTTGAATTCTTTCTGGGTGATGCCCCATTTCATCACGAAAATCCGCCCGCCCTTGTTGCGCCGGATACGCCCGGTGCTTTTACAGGAGAAATGATAAAACCGGCTAGAACCGACAATTCGAAAATGGCGGCACCCGGCCACCCAGAATTTCATCAGAAGATCATCGTCGCTGCTCATGCCGGGGCTGAATTCCAGGCTGTATCCGCCTACCATCATCCACCATTTTCGATGAAACAATGTCGGTTGCGCTTCGCCGCCTTCAATGTCGGGTCCTGCTTCGGAAAGATATTCCCGCAAAAAACGGGACTCATCAAAATTTTCCGGAGTCGTGCCGAAATTCATTTTGATGATGTTGGGATTCCTGCCGTTATCGGGCTGAATCATCGTGGAAAAAAACAGCGCAAGATCGGTGCCGCTGGATTCAATCGCATCGGCGAAAGCCGTGTCCCAGCCCGGGCATGCGACCATGTCGTCGTTCATGTAAAGCACCCAGTCGCGGCTGGTCTGGGCAACCAGGTGGTTAACTGCCAAGCAAATGCCGATGTTTTTTGCGGTATGGCTGTATTTGATGCCCTGAGCCTTAACCCACTCCAGCGTGCCGTCCGATCCGTCATTGATATGGATAATGATTTCGTGGTCAGATTGTGAATGCCTGCGAATGCTGTCAACGCACAGTTTCAGATATTCCAGATTGTTCCAGGTAGGAATGACGATGCTAAACATATCAGATCCTGAATCGATGCTTGCGGGTGTGGGCAGCCAATAACAGGATGCGATCTGTGATTGAGACATTACATGCAGTCATGGCATCCAAATTCCTGTTAATCATGCTTTTTACTGCGGAAATAAAAGCGGGCGAAGTTGCGCGGGTATTATATCAACGGATTGGGCAATGGCGGCGGATGTTATAGGTGTTACGCGAGTTTGCTGCTATATGAGCTAAATCGCAAAACACCCACAGCATAATGAAGAAGGCAGCGGCAGAAGGATACCCGCCCGAGAAGCAATTATTGAATTTTCCATAATTGAAGACAGCACGGCACCATTCGTAACAGGACACGGAAAATAAAAACTGGCACGTCATTCCCGTCCTTCGATGGTCTCAGGATAAACTGTCCTTCGGACAAGCGGGAATCCAGAACACCTCGTCATTGCGATAACCG
>JAJZEQ010000179.1 GCA_021851345.1 Pseudomonadota bacterium | reverse complement strand
TTGCCCGGGGCATCGCTAACCGGTGTGCGCACATCTTTGTGCGCCGATGCGCAGGCGCTAAGCAGCAGTATGGATAGCAGCAGGATGCGGTTCATGGCGGCAATCTATTGAGGTTTTCATATTTGAAGGCAGTGGCACATCTTTTCGAAATGCAGTCAGGGGAAATTAAAAAACTGGCACGTCATTTCCGCGAATTCGGGGAATCCAGAATGCTTCGTCATTGCAACAAGGCTTCAGCTGCGAGCGATGACACAAACACCTGTCATTGCGAGGAGGCGAAGCCGACGTGGCAATCCAGATGGTTTAAAAAAATGCATCTTGGTCTTGCTGGCTTGCTTCATTTCGTTCGCAATGACGGCAATGTTGTCATGAATGATGGAAGCATCAATAATGTAGCGCATCACTGTTTGTAAAGGACGCTGCTGCGAATTCTTCCGGCACCGGCCCGGAAAATATCGGTGAAAAAAGTCCGACAGGTCTTGCGGGCTATCGGGTGCATCAGGGGGCTGGGCAATGATTATTTTTTCATCGGGCAGGTGCTCATGCCGAGCATTGCATAGGCAGGGCAGATACCGACCAGACCGGTCACGATTGGAAGCACGCCGATCCAGCCCCATGCGCCGATGGTATGGGTGGCAGCCAGCCCGATCAGCACCAGACCGGCAATCACGCGTACTGCGCGATCGATTGTTCCTTCATTGACTTTCATTTTGATCTCCTTGGGCAAGTTGGGGAGTGCACAGAGTAGAGGATTTTTGCCCGCTTGTCTGTGATAAAAATCAGCCGGGTCGGCAGGCGATTTGTGCGGCATGGGGTATTGCCACAGCCCTGTCCGGGTTTCGGCAGCCGGCACACGCTGCCAAACAGGGTGAAGAAAAAAGTCTTGAATCCCTTTGCGGCATGCTCATGCCGGGCGGAGCGGTTCTGTCATCCTGTTTATTCCGGACGCATCTGCGGGAACAGTATCACGTCGCGTATGCTGGCGCTGTCGGTGAGCAGCATCACCAGCCGGTCGATGCCGATGCCTTCCCCGGCGGTGGGCGGCAGGCCGTATTCCAGTGCGCGCACGTAGTCGTTGTCCTTGAACATCGCCTCCTCGTCGCCTGCCTCTTTCGCCGCGACCTGCGCATCGAAGCGCGCGGCCTGGTCTTCAGCGTCGTTCAATTCCGAGAAGCCGTTGGCGATCTCGCGCCCGACAATGAACAGTTCGAAGCGTTCGGTGATCTCCGGGTTTTTGTCGCTGCTGCGCGCCAGCGGGGAGACTTCCACCGGGTAGTCGACGATGAAGGTAGGCTCGAACAGGTGTGCCTCGGCCAGTTCCTCGAACAGCGACAACTGCAGGCCGCCGATGCCGTCTTCCGGTTTGTGTTTGGCTTTCAGGTCTTTCAGTTCGTTGAGCATGAAGTCGCGGTCGTTCAACTGCGCGGTGGTGAACTGCGGATGATATTTCTGGATCGCCTGCACCATCGTCAAACGATGGAACGGTTTGCCCAGGTCCAATTCCCTGCCCTGATAGCTGATCAGCGTTTTGCCCAGAACCTTGTGCGCCACTTCGCGGAACAGGCTCTCGCTGAAATCCATCAGGTATTTATAGTCTCGGTATGCCTCGTAGAATTCCAGCATCGTGAATTCCGGATTGTGGCGCGTGGACAGCCCTTCGTTGCGGAAGTTGCGGTTGATCTCGAACACCTTCTCGAAACCGCCCACCACCAGCCGCTTCAGGTACAGTTCCGGCGCGATGCGCAGATACATCTTCATGTCCAGCGCGTTGTGGTGCGTCTCGAACGGCTTGGCAGCCGCACCGCCGGGGATCGGGTGCATCATCGGCGTTTCCACTTCCAGATAACCGTGGCGTATGAAGAATTCGCGTATCGCCTGAATGATCCTGGTGCGCGTGATGAACACCTTGCGCGCGTCCTCGTTGGTGATCAGGTCGAGATAGCGCTGGCGGTATTTCTGTTCCTGGTCGGACAGGCCGTGGAACTTTTCCGGCAGCGGGCGCAGCGCCTTGGTCAGCAGGCGCACCTGTGTGACGCGCACTGAAAGCTCTCCGGTCTTGGTCTTGAACAGCACGCCCTGCGCGCCCAGGATGTCGCCGAGGTCGTAATGCTTGAACGCGTTGTGCGCCTCTTCGCCGGTGTCGCCGTTGCTGATGAACAGCTGGATCTTTCCGCTCATGTCCTGCACCGTGGCAAAGCTGGCCTTGCCCATCACCCGCTTCAGCATCATGCGTCCGGCCACCGCAACATGCACCTGCGCGGCCTCCAGCTCGTCATGCGTCTTTCCGCCGAATTCGGCATGCAGATCACCGGCCAGATGCTTGCGCTCGAAGTCGTTTGGGAAAGCCACGCCGGCCTGGCGTATCGCGTTGAGCTTGCTGCGGCGTTCCGCGAAGATCTGGTTGTCGTCCTGCGGTTGCCCGGCCAAAAGCCCGTCCTGAGCTTTGTCGAAGGGTTTTTCGGATGATGGGATGGTTTGTTTGCTCATGGTTATATTTCTCAAAAAAAGAATAATTCAAATCCAATCAGGCGCGCTGCTTCGCCCTGATTCCGGTCGGAAGTGGCGAATTTCTCGGCGCCGATTTCCTGTGCAATCGACAAATGCAAGGCATCCAGCGTGCGCAAGGAAACCTTGGTGGCTTTCGCCAGTATGTGGAGCGCGTGAGTGGCATGGGAATCGTCAAGCGCGTGTATCACCAGCGCGCCATCCTGGATGTCGGTGCGCAACTCCTCGAACGCATCCGATTCCAGCTTGCGGGTGATCTGTCCGGCCCGGCGGCGGCGGGCCAGCGCGCTGCGCGCTTCCACCAGCGTCAGGCGGCTGGAATGGAAAGGCGCATTTGCCGCAAAGAAATCCTCAAAGTCGGCGCTTCCCGGTTCCATGATGTAGCGCTTGAGCAGAGCGCTGGTGTCAAGATAGATCATCAGAACCGATCGGAGCGGTCTTCGCTCACGATCTCTTCGCTTGTAACCGTTTGCACCGGCTGGCGTGCGCGAAAAGCCGCCAGCGAACGCACTTTCAATTTGGGTTTCACCGGCAGGATGCGCGCTATCGGCTCGCCCCGGCAAACGACCAGCACCTCATCGTCGCCGGCAAACATTTGTTCCGGGTGGCTCAAGCCTTCGCGGGCTTCGCGGATGGTCAGGGTTTTCATGTGTTCATTCTCCTATATTCAGACTCTTGCGGCGGGCGCGTGTCACGTATTGTACGCTTGTGACACGCATGTTGTCACGGTGCTGTCGGGGCATTGAATTGCGCATTTCGGAATTTGGGAGCGGCATGTGCCATGCCTGTTAGGATTATTCTGGGCAGATGGGTAAAATTGCCGGGATGAACGCAGAAAAACCTGGCGCGCTCGCGCCGATCCTTACACCGCACGGTCGCCTGCTGCTGGCACAAGAGCGCGATGCTCCGATTCTCGCTGAGATAATTTACGCCAGATTAGTCGATGCCTTCACACGAAGCACGGGGCATGGCCTTCTGCACCTTGGCGCAACGGAGGTGGGCAGCACATTGCCGCCGGCCTTTGCCTGGTGGCGCGATTTTAGCGCGCGCTACGTCACTGCGCTGTGCGCGACGATGGAGGCAGGCGAAAGTGACTGCCTCATTGCGACACCTGCATCACAGGATCTCGATGAATTGGCCGTCAATGCACCGCCGATGACAGGCGCGGAATACCTGACGGCGGATGTGCTGGTCGCGCTGTGGGGTGAGCTTGATGCGGCGCTTCGGGTTGAACTGGACGAGTCGAAAAAATCGCTACAGGATTTTCTCAAGTCGCTGCATCCCGCGTGGAACCTGGTGGGGCGGGTGCATTTCAATCTGGCCGAAAACCGCAAAGATGCCGAAGCGCCGTTCGCGTTTATCGCCACTTACACCTCGCGGCTCTCGGCGCATGGCAAGGTGCAACATCAACCTTTGTCCCTGGCCTTGAATGAATACTCCGACGGCAAGAGTCAGGGACGCCTGCTGTCCTTGCTGATGCCGGTGCAGCGTGCGGCGGAAAGCTGCGGCTGGTTGCAGGCGATGGTGGAATCCGGTGAGGTTTACCACCCCTTGCGCTGGACACCCGCCGACGCCTACCAATTTCTGCTTGCAGTGCCGCAACTTGAAGCGGCAGGCATCGTGGTGCGCGTGCCGGGTGCGTGGCAATCGGGTCGTCCTGTCCGGCCCGTGGTCAAAGCCAGCGTGGGCGCCAAGCCACCTTCGCTGCTGGGCAAGGATGCGCTGCTCGATTTCAGTCTGGAGGTCACGCTGGATGGTGAACATTTGAGTGCAGCAGACATTAAAAAACTGTTGGCTGGCGATGATGGTTTGCAACTCATGCGCGGGCGATGGGTCGAGGTGGATCGTAAAAAACTGAGCCGCTTGCTCGAACAATTCCAGGCCATAGAGCAGGCCGCCGCAGTAGGAGGCGGGCTGGCTTTCTCGGAGGCGATGCGGTTGGTGGCTGGCGCGTCGCTGGATGGCGAGGGGAAGGTGGCAGATGCCGATTGGGCGCAAGTCGTTGCCGGCTCGTGGCTGGCCGACACCCTGCGAAGCTTGCGCGCGCCTGAGGGGCTGGCTCAGGTCACGCCCGGAAATGAACTCAAAGCCACGTTGCGTCCTTATCAGCAGGCGGGTGTGCGCTGGTTGTATTTGCTGACCAAGCTCGGGTTGGGCGCCTGTCTGGCGGACGACATGGGGCTGGGCAAAACGATACAGGTGCTGTCATTGCTGCTGGTGTTGAAGCGTGAGCGAACCGATGCACATCGCCCAATAACCAATGACTTGGCTGTCGTTGTTGGACAGCCTAGTCAGATGGCTAGTAGTTTCACCAGCCTGTTGGTCGCTCCGGCATCCTTGCTGGCGAACTGGGCGGCAGAGATCGCCCGTTTCGCGCCCAGCCTGACGATGTTGATCGCGCATCCATCGGTGCTGTCGGCAGCGGAATTGCAGGCGCTTGATGTGCCGCAACTCGAAAAATATGATCTGGTGATTACCAGCTATGGCTCGCTGATGCGCTTGCCGGTGCTGGAGACGACGCACTGGCAAATAGCTGTGCTGGATGAAGCGCAGGCGATCAAGAATCCGGGGACGAAACAGACGCGGCAAGTCAAAAAACTTATTGCCCAATCGCGCATCGCGATCACCGGAACGCCGGTGGAAAACCGCCTGTCCGACTTGTGGTCTATTTTTGATTTCACTCATCCGGGGTTGTTGGGCACGGACAAAATGTTTGCCAAATTTACCAAGCGTCTGGCCGCCGCCGAGCATTTCGGCCCGCTGCGCGAACTGGTGCGCCCGTATATTCTGAGGCGTTTGAAAACCGACAAGCGCGTCATCAATGATCTGCCGGACAAAACCGAGTTGAAAGCATTTTGCCACCTCAGCCCGCTGCAGGCGGCGCTGTACCAGCGTGCGGTGAAAGAACTCGCCGTAGCGTTGCATGACGCAGAGGGCATAGGCCGCAAAGGCGTGGTGCTTTCTTTCCTGATGCGCTTCAAGCAGATATGCAATCACCCCTCGCAATGGCTGGGCGACGCAGCATGGGACGCGGCAGGCAGCGGCAAGTTTGCGCGCCTGCGCGAGCTGGCCGAAGTGATCGCGGCCAAGCAGGAAAAAGTGCTGGTGTTCACCCAGTTCCGCGAAACGGTCGAGCCGCTGGCCGCCTTTCTCGGCGCGGTGTTTGGGCGCGAAGGGCTGGTGCTGCACGGCGGCACACCGGTGGCGAAGAGGCGTGCGCTGGTGCAACGCTTCCAGGAAGATGAACTGGTTCCCTTCTTCGTGCTCTCGCTCAAGGCGGGCGGCTCCGGCCTCAATCTGACTGCAGCCTCGCATGTGATTCACTTTGACCGCTGGTGGAACCCGGCGGTGGAAAATCAGGCCACCGACCGCGCTTTCCGCATCGGCCAGACACGCAATGTGCTGGTGCATAAATTTGTTTGCCGGGGGACGGTTGAAGATAAAATTGACCAGCTGATCGAGTCGAAGCAACAGTTGGTAAAAGATGTGCTGGAAGGCGGCGCGGAACTGCTGCTGACCGAAATGAGCGACAAGGAATTGCTCGATCTGGTCACGCTGGATATTCATGCGGCGCAGGAAAATTGAATTCAGGCAACCCTCACCCTGTCATTCCCGCGCAGGAGTCGTAGGATGGGTTGAGCAACGCAATACCCATCGCTTTGAATTTTGGTGTTGGGTATCGCTGCGCTCAACCCAACCTACCACTGTTTTATGTTAAGGAGAATACGCAATGGGTTATTTCGGATGGAAGCCCTACGTCTCGGTCGCCGAACGCCGCAAGCAGGCTGAAAAAGCCGCTGCCAAAATGCGGAAGAAAGGCGTGACGCTCACTCCCGTGATCGGTGGGCGCGGCAGCATCGCCAAGACCTTCTGGGGCAAGGCCTGGTGCGAAAATCTGGAACGCTACAGCGATTATGAAAACCGTTTGCCGCGCGGGCGAGCCTATGTCCGCAACGGTTCGGTGATCGACCTCAAGATTGCGGAGGGAGCGGTACAGGCGCAGGTCATGGGTTCGAGTCTGTACAAAGTATCAGTCAGTGTGGCTGCTGTGCCAGCCCGCCAGTGGCAGGCGATCAGCGCCGACTGCGCCGGATCAATAGACACGCTGGTCGAGCTGTTGCAGGGAAAATTATCCAGGGCCGTGATGGAGCGCATCTGCACGCCGAAAACAGGATTGTTTCCCGCGCCGAAAGAAATCAGTTTTACTTGCAGTTGTCCCGACTGGGCTTCGATGTGCAAGCATGTGGCGGCGGCGCTTTATGGCATTGGTGTGCGTTTGGACAATCAGCCGGACTTGCTGTTCAGCCTGCGCCGTGTGGATGCCAAAGACCTCGTCGCTCAGGCGGGCGCGGGACTGCCGAAAAACAAAAAAGCTCCGGCGAAATCGAAAGTGCTCGATGTCGCGCTGCTAGAAGATGTGTTCGGTATTGAAATGGCTGAAGCCTCGCCGCCAGCGGCGCGCGGCAAGTTGACTGCGGCGAAAGAAAAGCTGCCGACGGCGAAGAAGGCACCCGCCATCAAGAAGTCTGCCGCAGTTAAAAATCCCGCTGCGACGAAGAAGGCCGCCCAAATCAAGAACACCGCAAGTAAGCGCAAATCGGCAGCCGTCAAAGCTGGTGCTGACACGGCAACGCCGAAGCGCAAACCCACTGCGCCAAAACGCAAGCCAACCAGCGAGAAGAAAAAGTGATTATTTGATTCACCCTAAAAAAAGCAATTGGCCACAGAGAACACAGAGTTCACAGAGAAAAACAATGGATTGTCGTTAGTGATAACCTTACCCGTCAGGTGAGCATTAAAAACGTGTCAACCCCGCGCTTTCTCTGTGTCCTCTGTGTTCTCTGTGGCTTGAACTGCGTTTAGGTTCACTGAGGTAAACCCCGGCTTTGCCGGAGGTTACTGGAACTCGATGCCATTATCCCGGCACCAGCTTTTAGCCAACTCGGCCAGCGCCTGATCTCTGTATTGGTACCATTTATCCAGCAACAGCAAACGCTCCAGCCCATGCTTGAATCTGGCAAAAGCGCCTTTGCCCTTTATCAGGGACAATAGCTCATCTCTTTGCTCTTCTATCGGCAATGAAAGTATAAATTCCTCCATTACGCGGTATTCGTGAAAATCAAATTTGGACGGCAGCGGAATGTAATCATCTTCATGATTGATGAACTCCCTGGCCTGCTCGACGGCCTCTCTGTACCATTCCGCATGTTCCGACAAGTCGTCATCGCTTTCGGCAGCGGCAATCGCCTCGTCTGTAAACAGAACAACCTCACCGGAAGATACTTTCAGGTACGACCGCGATTCATCACCCTGAAATTCTATGCTTGCGATTATTTTCTTTAAATCCACTTTCATCATATGACAGTCCGGTGTGTGGGGTTCGATATTGTCGAGAGAATTCGGCTTCGACATCTTATGGTGTTTATATCACTTGGCAGAACTATTGTGATGCTGCCCCTATTAGTTTCCTGCTGATTATCCTGCCTTATCTCTCTTGATTGATGAGCCTATGCTGCAAGGCAGCTTCGTATGCTTCATTCAAAAACTTAGTGAGTGGCCGCCGTTCATACTTTTCGTGTTCATCAATTATCTCCCCATGATCGCCGTCAGAAAGATGCCGATTGTAATGCAGCCAAGCATAGAGCTTGGGGGTGGTCTCAACAATAAGGCTCAACGATTGCTCAGCATAAAGGCGAGCTTGTCCCTCGTCCGTCATTACCCCAATTGTCGTCAGCTTATATGCAGTTGCGATACACGACAGTTCACCGCTACCGAGTCCAACTGGTGCACCGCGGCTCACGACTAGCAGATCATCTAACTCACATGCTTGGGTAGGAAATGCATTTCCTATGCGCGCGACCTTGAACCGTTTGATTAACTCCGTCTGCTCAGGTGTCACAGTTTTACGTGGTTTGTGCAGACATTCATACAGCACCATTGGTGTGATGCAAAAATACAGTTTCGCGGAGCAAGCAGAACGAAATAATTTTCGAGAGGACAGCATATTCCATACAGCGCAGGTGTCCGTTACCAACATGTGATGGAATTTCCGTGGGTCAAGCGCCATAACCTATCGTCCTTCCATACAGCGCCGCCACCTCACTCAGCTCCGCAGCATCAACTCCGAGAGCTTCTGTCAGTCTGCCCGTACTAATCAAGTTTCGATAATGCGTTTCAAGGCATAGACCTACGTAGTAGTCAGACAATCCATGCTCTAGTAGCGCCAACCGTTTATCACGCTGAAGAGCAGAAAGACTCAGCGGTGCTTCTGGGTCGATTTTATTGTCCGCAGACACGCGAACCGAACGAATAGCCCGCGCTTCACTCTCATCAACAAGCCCGGCATCTTTTAATGCTTTTGCCAATGCAGCTGTACTAACTCTGAACTGTTGCGCCCAATGTTGAGCTGAGAATCGATCAATCCGGGGTAATTTTTTCAACATAGAAGGCGGCATCAGATAGCAAGATGCAAAGCTATTTGCTCTAATTTCTTGATAGTCGTTCTTATTGTATTTCGAGCTTGAAGCCTGATACGTTACCGCGACACCCTCTGCTGAATCGAAGATTGCATGCGCGACTTCGTGTGCGACTGAAAAACGTTGTCGATAAATGTCTTCGTCATAGTTAACTAAGACACAATGCCCTGCAATAGGGTGTTCAACATAAAGCCCAGAAATCTCAGCGTTGGATAGCCTTCGGCGAAAAATGTGTATCCCAATAGAGCGAAAATCCGCGTAAATATCCCTCGGTGCTTCAATATCACGATAACCTAACTGGGAGCGCAAAGCCTCTGCCGCCTGTAGGCCATGCGTTTTGTAGTGTGTTCCAGGTGGTTTGAATGAGAATGATTTCTTCTGTTCATTTAGAGCATTTTCCAACTCCATCTCGATTACACAGAGATGTAGAAATTGTTGAATAACTCGTCGATCATTCGCCGTAAACGCTTCGCCAAATCGCCGAAATAAAATGTCAGATGTCTCAATGGGAGATGGCAGTGTTTCATCCAAGAAAGCCCGAAAATCGCAGTCGTAAAAACTCGCTAGAATCAGCACTTCATCTCCTGAAGGCTTCTGTTTTGCCAATTCGATATCCAATAAGCGGGCGGGATCAATCCCGATATTTTTGCAGACATCCTCGACCGAATAGCCAAGTACTTCCCGAGCTTGGCGAAGGCGTTGAGAAAGTACCTTGAGGTTCAGTGCCATTGTTGACTCATGCAAATAGAAGTAACAATCGGGGGCAGATCACGGTTTATTTTCCCTGAGATAATGCCGAGAGTGTTTTTAATACTGTTCGGTTTCACTTGCTCCCCTCCAGCACCACCACATGCGCCCGCTCAATCTCGCGGTGGAAACTTTCCGGGATGCGCGCCCAATCCATGATGTCCACGCGGATCGGCAGGTTGCTTTCGGTGAAGGCTTCCTTGAGGTCGTACAGCGCGCTGGTTTCTTCTTGCAGATTTTTCGGGTTGCGCAGCACGAGGTCGAGATCGCTGGCTTCGTGGCCACTGCCGGTGACGCGGCTGCCATAGGCCCAGACTTCCGCGTGCGGGACGTGGGCGCGCAGCAGGGACTGGACTTGTTCCAGATATTTTTGCGGCAAGTCGAGCGCGATGGTTGGGGAAGCAGACATGGCGGCGCTATTCCTTGTCGTTGAATTTTGCGCGCAGGACTGCTTCAAGTGCTTTGGCATCGGCAATGAAGCCGGGCAGAAGCGCCAGCGTTTCCTTTGCGAAGCCTTCGCCGTAGTCGTGGGCGGTGCTGTTGCGGTTGTCGCGGTAGGCGAACCAGCGTTCCACTTCTTCCACGCTCATCAGGCCGTGAGTGGCGGCGAGGCGCAGCAAATCTTTCACAGGCGTTGCATCGAGTTTTTTGCCGCCGTGGCCGTAGTCCTTGAGCGCGCGCTTGATGAGCTTGAAGGCAGTCTCCTGGGCGAGTTCGTAGCCTTTGACGATGGCGTTGCGGAATACCTCTTGATCTATGCTGTCCGGCTCGGCTTTGCGGTAAAACGCAAGCGAGGATTCGAGCGTACCTATGCAGCGTTTGAGGTGATCTGTGTTGAGCAGCATGTTTCCTCCTGTGTGGCGGAGCTTAGAGTTTTGCGAATGCTAACGGTTTCCGGTACAGCGTGCCAGCCAAATAAGCTCAGTAGTCAGTCATTCCTGCCTGCGCGGGAATGACTGAATAGGTTAACGGGCTTGTGGGGGCTAAACGCCTTGCTTCAAACTGGCCGAGATGAAATCGTCCAGGTCGCCGTCCAGCACGCCCTGGGTGTTGCCGACTTCGTAGTTGGTGCGCAGATCCTTGATGCGTGCTTGATCCAGCACGTAGGAGCGGATCTGGTGTCCCCAGCCGATGTCGGATTTTC
>JAJZEQ010000216.1 GCA_021851345.1 Pseudomonadota bacterium | reverse complement strand
CATCACCGAGCTGGCGCTGGCAGACCTCGCGGTTGTGGAGCGCACGATCCAGCGCGATGGCAAAAAAGCCAAGTCGGGCGACAAGGATGCGCAGAAACTGGTCGCTCTGCTTGAGCGTCTGCTGCCGCACATGAACGAAGGGAAGCCGGCGCGCACCTTCGGTTTGAGCGATGACGAAAAGCTGCTGATCAAGCCGCTGTGCCTGCTGACGGTCAAACCCGCGATGTATGTGGGCAATGTGCTGGAGGATGGCTTCAAGAACAATCCGCACCTGGACCGCCTGCGCGAACACGCGGCAAAGGAAGGCGCGCCTGTGGTCGCGCTGTGCGCCAAGATCGAAGCGGAACTGGCCGATCTAGACGATGCCGACAAGAAGGAATTCCTCGCCGACCTCGGCCTGGATGAGCCCGGCCTGAATCGTTTGATCCGCACCGGCTATGACCTGCTAGGCCTTCAGACTTATTTCACCGCCGGGGTCAAGGAAGTGCGCGCCTGGACCATCCACAAGGGCGACACTGCGCCCCAGGCTGCGGGAGTGATACACACCGATTTCGAGAAGGGTTTCATACGCGCACAGACCATCTCCTATGCCGACTTCATCGCCTGCGGCGGCGAGGCTGGCGCGAAGGAGAAGGGCAAGATGCGCGTCGAGGGCAAGGATTATGTCGTGCAGGATGGCGACGTGATGAATTTCCTGTTCAACGTGTAATCACTGACAGAACGTCCGGCTACTCGATTGGCAAATTGCGCCAACCAGGTCACTGGTCATGCGCTCGACAAAGCGTTGTTGCCCAGGAATTTGGAATGCTGATGCGTATTGATCTGGATTTGATATGACGGGCAGGGTCTGATCCAGCTTCGGTTTTCGATCAGAAAGAAAAATACATCCATCTGAATTCGCTGCCCGATACCGGATAATCGCGACTATTCGCAATCGACACACAGGCGACATTCGACATCACTATTATTACTGACCGCTACGCTGTTCGTTGCGAACTTTGGTGGAGCCGTTAGCCATTTTTTCCCACCACTTGAGCAATGCCCCTCGGACAATATGATGGAAAACATGGAGGTTGATCGGAACATCTTTGTCCCGCCAAACACCACCACCGGAGCTTGCGGCAAGGCCAATTGTGCCCTTCTCCGCATATTCATTTTTACTATTACTGAAAGGCGGGTCGCACATCGGCGCAGGAAAGGGTGTGCCCCCATGCAGAGCCTTTGATCTGTAGTCATAGACACGGCGCAACACTTTCCTCATCTGTTTATTATTCCAAGAAATCTGGAATTCCTCGCACGGCCTTTTCATTGGCGGCTCCGGAAAGAAATCCAACGTGAAATCCACAAATTTTTTGGTTGCACCAAGCGTAGTCTCAATCTGCGAAGCGACACTCTCAACCAAGTCATCGCCGCCAGCATTCTTCAAGATTTCAACCAGTTTCGGTTTTGAATATGTAAGACGATCTACTGGAGTTCCAGCCTCTGATTTCCATTGGTTTGCGGCGGCTTCAAGGGAAGATACGAACATGAGCCACGCGAGTGCAGGTTCCGACTCCGCAATCCAGAGCGCATCCTGGTAAAGTCGCGCGGCACGGACAAGCGCAATTGATTGGTCGGGTGAAAGATGAAGCAGCCAGCCCAACCGTTGCAACTCATTCAAGCCACAAGATATGGCCACTTGGGGAAGAACTAACCGATCTTTATCCAGATCAAGCGATGGTTTGGGTCGCCTATCCAAAGCAACTGGTACCCCTAAAGGTTCTTTGTCCGGATTGGTGAAGTAACGAGATGCGCCGCCAGCCCTGATTCTGACGCCAACACAGAGTGATGCCAGGGCAGCGATTTCATCCGTGATGGTTCCGCCGTGGTAACGAGAGGCATCTGTCTTCGAGTGGTCTGGCCGCATATGCGGAAGATGGTCATCTAGCCGAAGAATTAATGATGCTTGTACATAACCAGGCTCGGCGCGTGATGGCATCGGGTTGAAAAAATTGTATGGGCTATCGCTATTCGTAATGCTTTGAAGAAATTTGGCATCTGAATACAACGGATACTCGAATGTTCCTGAGATTGGCGAGCCAGAATTACGAGCTATCCAGTTTTGAAGCACAGGTACAGGTAAATTTTCGTTGGCAGTCACGGGCAATTCCATTCTTCAGACGAAACAAATAGGCGCTCCAGTTTAGCTTGAATAATTAGGATCAGGCTCAAACCTGCCTGCCAGAACCGCGATCTCACAGGATTCACGATCTTGTTTTTCATCATGATGATCCTGAATCGTTCTAATAGCCACAGATAGCGAACGTCCGGAATTGGCACGAAGCTGCCCTTCATTGGGGTTGTCCATGTCAATGATGGCCAGACTGGCTTGTTAATGGCCTAAACAATCAACCTTATGAGTAGATAAAAGATATAAGGGGATACTGCGATAACCCAGGCTCCCATTTGGGGATTTACGAAAAACGAATCCAGGACATCTTTGTATGTTGTGTCGGCATCGAAAAAAGTTATGATCAAAGGAATAACAATGATTCCCAGAAAGAAGCAGCCTAGAAAGATAAGCAGTTCCTTCGCAATACTTTTTTTAGTCAGTTTGTTCATTCTTTAGTATGGATCTAAATTAAGGCGAAAAAGAGAAATCATCAAACAGTTAATCAGGACTAAATATCGTACATGGCGGCTTGCAACGTAATGAGGCTGTAGGCAATGAACTTTACTTGCGCATCTTGGCGCGAGTTTAATTGAATAGCAACCACGCATTTTTGCTCCCGGCATGCAGCCGAATTTCATGTGGTCAAGCTGCCTTCCATAAAGCAGCGTCTTGCGAATGACAGAAACCAGCCGATCAGCATCCCCTAGTCTTGCTCCAGCCAGTCCTGCAGAAACTTCCATTGTTCAAGTTCCCTTGCGGCGAGGTGGGGCGGCAGGTCGAACAGGGATTTTCCCTCGAAGGCGGCGTTCACGTAGACCTGTGTCTCGCGCAGATAGGCGAGTATCGGCAGATCAAGCGTGGCTAGAAAGCTTTCCAGTGCCCAGGCGGCTTTCGTGCGCATTTCCATGCGCATGCCCACGACGCCGATGTGGCACTTGCTGCTGCGCACTTTCTTTTCCTCGGCCAGTGTCTTCAGGAAATCGAGGCTGGCTTGCAGGTCGAATAATGACGGGGCAACCGGCACGATGATCTTGCTGGCCAGTTTGATGGCGTGGGCGAGGTTCTTGCCATGCAGGCCGGCGGGGGAGTCTATCACCAGCCAGTCGTTGCGTTGCGCCTCTTGTTTTTTCGATTCCAGGGTTCGGATCGGAGGGGCGGTGACAGGGCGCGTGGCAAGCCACAGCGCGGCGGATTGCTGGCGGTCAAGATCGAGCAGGGCCACGCGCCGGCCCCTGTTGGCCAGATATCCGGCAATGTTCACCGATAGCGTGGTTTTGCCGCTGCCACCCTTTGGATTTGCGACCAGAATGGTTTTCATCTCACCTGTACCTTTCCTCCGGGGCTGCATATTGGGTTAAACAGGCGGAAATGATACCATCGCTGAACTTGTTTATTCAGAACAACATGGTTGGAATTTTTCGGGGAACGGTATGGCAGGTCATAGTAAATGGGCAAACATCCAGCACCGCAAGGGCAAGCAGGATGCCAAGCGCGGCAAGATATTCACCCGTCTGATCAAGGAGATCACCGTGGCGGCCAGGCTGGGCGGAGGTGATCCGGACGGCAATCCGCGCCTGCGTCTGGCGATGGACAAGGCTTATGCCAACAACATGCCCAAGGACAACGTTGAACGCGCCATCAAACGCGGCAGCGGAGAATTGGACGGCGTGGAATACCAGGAGATACGCTACGAAGGTTACGGCATCAACGGCGCGGCGGTGATGGTGGACTGCATGACCGACAACAAGACCCGCACCGTTGCCGATGTGCGCCACGCCTTTGCCAAGAATGGCGGCAATCTGGGCACGGATGGCTCGGTGTCGTTTTTGTTCAAGCATTGCGGGCAAATGATCTTCGCCCCCGGCACGGACGAGAACGGCCTGATGGAAGTGGCGCTGGATGCGGGTGCGGAAGACATCGTCAACAATGACGACGGCAGCATCGAGGTGATCACTTCCCCGCATGATTTCGTCAATGTGAAGCGGGTGCTGGAAGCGGCAGGCTACAAGGCAGAGTTCGGCGAAGTCGTCATGAAACCCGTCAACGAAGTGATCTTCACCGGCGAGGATGCGGTCAGGATGCATAAACTGATCGACGCGCTGGAAGACCTGGACGATGTGCAGGAAGTCTATACGACGGCGGTCATGGAAGAGTGATGACAAAGGTTCAAGGTTCAAGGCTCAAGATTCAAGGGGAAACTGCAACGCGCTCCAAGGATTCTATCCTTGCCCCTTGCCCCTTGCACCTTGCATCTGCACACACCAGAATCCTTGGAATTGATCCGGGGTTGAGGATAACGGGCTTCGGGGTGTTGGATAAATCCGGGCAGCAGTTGAGCTACGTCGCCAGCGGTTGCATCAAAACACCGGACGGCGAATTGCCGGATAGATTAAAAGCAATTCTGGATTCCCTGGGCGAAGTGATCGCCCAGCATCAGCCGCAGCAGGTTGCGGTGGAAAAAGTGTTCGTCAACGTCAATCCGCAATCGACGCTGTTGTTGGGCCAGGCGCGCGGCGCGGCGATTTGCGCGGCCGTGCTGGCGAACCTGCCGGTGGCCGAATACACCGCCTTGCAGGTCAAGCAGGCCGTGGTCGGCAACGGCCACGCAGACAAGGAACAGGTGCAACAGATGGTGAAACGCTTGCTGAGACTTTCCGGCATTCCCAGTCCTGATGCGGCGGATGCGCTGGCCTGCGCAATCTGTCATGCGCACGGCGGGCAGGGCTTGGGAGCGTTGGCGACGGCTGGATATCGTGTGAAAAAGGGCAGATTGGTATGATAGGCAGGCTGACTGGAATATTGCTGGAAAGAAACCCGCCGCAGATTCTGCTGGATGTGCAGGGCGTGGCCTATGAGATTGACGTGCCGATGAGCACATTCTACAACCTGCCCGTGCTGCACGAAAAAGTGATGCTTTACACGCAATTGATCGTGCGCGAGGATGCGCATCTGCTGTACGGATTCCTGAGCAGCGAGGAACGCGTTGCATTCCGCCAGTTGCTCAAGATCAGCGGGGTGGGGCCTAAGCTGGCATTGTCGGTGTTGTCCGGCCTGAGTTTGAATGACCTGGCTGTTGCAGTGGCGAACAAGGAAGCTGGACGTCTCACTAAAATACCCGGTGTGGGCAAGAAAACCGCCGAGCGCTTGCTGCTTGAATTGCAGGGGAAGTTCGTCGTGTCTGGTGCAGGCGGCGTGGCTCAGGGAACGCCACTCGTGTCGGCCGGCAACGATATTGTCAACGCGCTGCTGGCGCTGGGCTACAACGACAAGGAGGCGGATTGGGCAGCCAAACAATTATCCAGGGATTCCAGCGTTTCGGACGGCATCCGCCAGGCGCTCAAGTTGTTGTCCAAGTCCTGAGGCGGTTAAATGAAGGCAACATGATGAGGCACTATCCAGGCGGATTCCCGCAATGATGTTTCCGGGACAATCCAGTATCACGAGTATAAAAAGCTGATGTGTTTAAAACAGGGGTGTGTTTAAAACAGAAAGGAGCTCACGATGAAGAAGTATTTTGCTCTTGTACTCCCGGTAACACTGGGACTCTTGGCGGCATCTGTTGCGATGCCGGCGTATTCGGCGCTGAACGTTGGCGCCACAGCACCGAAGTTCGTCACGCAGGCATCGCTTGGCGGCAAGGTGTTCACATACTCGCTGGATGAAGCGCTGAAGAAGGGGCCGGTAGTGCTGTATTTTTATCCGGCGGCTTTTACGAAAGGGTGCACGATAGAGGCGCACGATTTTGCCGATGCAATCGGGAAGTATCAGGCTCTCGGGGCGACCGTGATCGGTGTCTCGCATGATGATATTGAAAAGCTGAACAGATTTTCAGTCAGCGAATGCCGCAGCAAATTTCCGGTGGCAGCTGATCCCGATCAGCAAATCATGAAATCCTACGATGCGATTCTCGCGGTAAAACCGGAATACGCGAACCGCACTTCCTACGTCATTTCTCCAGCCGGAGAAATCATCTATACCTACACGGATTTGCAACCGGACAAGCATGTCGAAAATACGCTGGACGCGCTAAAAAAATGGGCGGCTGAACACAAGAACTAGAGTAACCGCCCGTTGTTTTGTCGGGGACGCTGCCAATTGTCCTGTAGCCGCAACAACACGGCGGGAGGCTGGCGTCTCAAGCCTGTGAAAATATACCTTCCGGGGCGCGTCCCTGTTCAGGGTTCGTTTTCAGGCTTATTCGTTTTTCTGGCTCATGAATCTCCAGGCAATAATCCCCGCGATAACTACGCCCAATCCCAGCAGCCATAGCCAATATTGTTCCAGGAAGCCTTCCTGGGCAGCGCTTTTGGCAGGTTGGACAATCGCTACAGGCGGAGGCGGAGGCGGAGGCGGAGCTATTGCAGGGGCTTCATGTTCCACAACGGGAGCCGGTGCTGCGACGGGTGCGGGCGGCGCAGCTTTGGGTGCAATGGGCTGGATTTTTGCCACCCTTTTCTTCGCTTTTTTGACTTTATGCTTGGGCGCAGGCTGTTCTGCCACGGCCGCAGGGGCCGGCTGCGCTTCAGCCACAACAGGCTTCTCGGCAACTACCGTTGCCTGGCTTGATGGAGCGACAGCGACAGGCTCCGGTTTCGTCGCGCATGCAGACAGAGCCAATGCTGAAACAAGCAGGATTACTGGTATTGCAACATTGGACATTCTTGACATGGAGTTCTCCCAATATGTTGGTTCAGTGGCATGAGGCCAAGACAGCGTCCCGGCTTACTCCCGCAAGCAGCCATCATTTGCCGCCTGCGGGGCATAAGGTACGGACTGTCATGCTTGTGCCGTTTGCTTTGCTTTAGAATTTAACCGGGCAGGCGCTGTCTTTTGACATGCCCACACCCGGCTGTGCGCCCTTTGCATAACAACCAGCCGGGTTTGGAATTCAAAGACTGGCGGCTATGCTGGCTATCGTTACTGCCAATGCGCTAAGCCAGCCGAGTTCACCGATAAACTTGGTGTCTTCCTCAGATAACTTTTCATGTCTTTTGATTTTTGAATTTATTCTTTCCAATTCCCCCTGCAATTCCTTCAGGTTTTTTTGCTGGGCTTGCAGCTCTTTCAGCTTTTCAAGCTGCACAATTCTCAATGCATGCGTATCCAATTGTTTTTCTTTTTCCATGATCCCGTTCTCCATAAGATTTATTAGAAATGACAGGCGATTAACTTACCAGTCAAATGACACTATATTCTATAGTTGCAAATAATAATAGTTGCAAAATCATGAATGATTTTGTTTGGCTGGCTATTGTTAAACCCGCCAAAGAGATGCGTGGTTCAGTCAGGGGCGCTTCGCGGAATAATCCCGACTGAATCCATATACTTTCCCGGGAATCTAAAACGATATTTGGCAGGACACATTCAAAGCACGGCAAACTCGGCAAATCAGCGGGGGTATTTACCTGTCGCGGGAAGTCGTGCCGTGCTGTTTGGCAACTGACTGCAAGCGAGCTGCCGTACAATGCCAACCATGCACATACAACCTTATACCGCGCTTGGCCCTGATGCCGTGCTTGATGCATTGGAAAGCATCAATTTGCGCGGTGATGGCCGCCTGCTTGCCCTCAACAGCTATGAAAACCGCGTCTATCAGGTAGGAATGGAAGAGGGGCCGCCCCTGATTGCCAAATTTTATCGCCCGGCACGCTGGTCTGATGCGGAAATTCTGGAGGAGCACGCGTTTGTTGCGACGCTGGCGACGCGCGAAATTCCGGTGGTGCCTGCGCTGGAAATCAGCGGCCGCACCCTGCATGAGTACAACGGATTTCGATTTGCCGTATTCACCAGGCATGGCGGTCGTGCGCCGGAACTGGATGACCGCAATACGCTGGAATGGATGGGGCGCTTCATCGGCCGCATCCATGCCGTCGGTGCTTTGCAACCCTACCGGCACCGCCCGACGCTGGATATCGGGAGCTTCGGCGTGGAGCCTAGCACTTATCTTCTGGCGCACGATTTCATCCCGGCAGAACTGGTGGAGGTTTACCGCGGCGTAATCGGGTTGGCACTGGATGGGATAAGGCGTTGCTACGACCGGGCCGGGACGTTAACGAATATACGCCTGCATGGCGATTGCCATATCGGCAACGTGCTGTGGACGGATGCGGGGCCTCACTTCGTGGATTTCGACGATAGTCGCATGGGCCCGGCGATACAGGATTTGTGGATGTTGTTGTCCGGCGAGCGCGCCGACATGGTTCGGCAGTTGACCGATCTGCTTGCCGGGTATGAGGATTTCCACGAGTTCGATCCGCGCGAGTTGCATCTGGTCGACGCGCTGCGCACCCTGCGCCTGATCCATTACGCCGCATGGATCGCCCGGCGCTGGGATGATCCGGCATTTGCTGTTGCATTTCCGTGGTTCAATACGCAACGCTACTGGCAGGACCGTATCCTGGAATTGCGCGAACAGATCGCGCTTATGGATGAACCGCCGTTGTCAGTTTGATGAAGAACTTCTGATGAACCCCAATTATCCATCAGCTTCGTCATTCCCGCGAAGGCGGGAATCCAGCGAGACAAACATTCCGCGTAGCGGGGCAAAATCTTGATTCTGTCCCGCTACGCGGGGGATTACCTAATCAACTGGATTCCCGCCTTCGCGGGAATGACGAATAAGAAAGAGCTGAATGACTAGCGAAACCGAAACCATCATCGCCGTCACGCAACGCTGGCTGGAGAAAGCCGTGATCGGACTTAACCTGTGTCCTTTTGCCAAGGCCGTCCATGTCAAGAAACAGATACGCTACGTGGTCAGCGCGGCAACCACGCCGGAGGCATTGCTGGAAGATCTGATGAGTGAACTGCACACGTTGCAGGATGCCGACCCCGATAAGATAGACACCACGTTGCTGATCCATCCTTATGTGCTCACCGACTTTCTCGACTTCAATGATTTTCTGGACACAGTCGATATCGCGGTAGCGGAACCGGAATTCAACGACGCATTCCAGGTCGCCAGCCTGCATCCCCGGTATCAATTTGCCGGCACTGCGCCGGACGACATCGAGAATTACACCAATCGTTCACCTTACCCCACGCTGCATCTGCTGAGAGAAGAAAGCGTGGATCGTGCGGTGGCAGCCTTTCCGGATGCCGATCAGATCGTCGACAACAATGTCGAGACGATGAAGAAATTGGGGCATGCGGGGTGGAAGAGGCTGGGGCTGGATAAGCTGTAGTGGTTCTATTTATCCTAGCCGTTCTTTAAAGTGTTGGGATTGATATCGACAAAAGGCCGTTCCGTATACGACATACAATCATCTTAATTTGCTGACTGTAACCGGAACTTCGCCAAGCTTTGCTAACGACACTAACCGGACATGGACGTTGGTGACTACAAACAGTCCGATCCTGGCCGATCTCGTCCTGTCATCGAACCTGATCTATTGATACTTTCATAATTCACGACACCCTTGTCGTCATTGCGAACGAAGTGAAGCAATCCAGTGGTTTGCTGTCCTAGATTGCCGCGCCGGCTTCGCCTCCTCGCAATGACGAGGCATTCTGGATTCCCCGAATTCACGGGAATGACGTGCCAGTTTTTAATTTCCCCTTACCGCATTCAGAAAGATGTGTCACTGTCATCAAATGTGAAAACCTCAATAATGCCGATTCTACGTCTCTTTTTGGCACATAACGGAACGACATACCCCTTTAATAAGTTGTCCTAAAGCGGTCAGTCATCACCGTCTTCACAACGCCCTCTCTTAACACAAATGAATTGTTGTTAATAATTTCCCAACACTTTTAGTGAACGGCTAGCTGCTTGTCGGCAATTTGCCGGAACAACTCCAACCTGCGCGCGGCTATCTTTCCCTCTGTGACTGCATTGCGCAATGCGCAGCCCGGTTCATGCGCGTGGCGACAGTCGCGGAAGCGGCACTTGCCGAGATATTGCGCAAATTCCACAAAGCCCTGTTCTATTCCGCCAAAGCTCAGGTGATGCAGGCCGAAGGCTTGCACACCGGGGCAGTCGATCAGGCCACTGGCCTCGTCTATCCGATACAGGCGTGCGTGGGTGGTGGTGTGCTTGCCGGAATCCAGTACGGTGGAAATTTCGCGCGTGGCGGCCTGCGCGTCGGGCAGCAGCGCATTGATCAGTGTGGATTTTCCCATGCCGGATTGCCCGACCAGCACGCTGGTGTGGCCGTGCAGGAACGGGCGTAGCGCAGATACATCCTGCTTTGCACTGAGTTCCAGCACGCGGTAGCCGATGGCGGTATAGGTGGCAAGCCGCTTGCGCGCGGCGTCTGCGGCGGCGGGCAGGTCGCATTTATTCAGCACGATCAGCACTTCGAGCTTTTGATCGAAAGCCGCGACCAGGCAGCGTGCCAGCAACTCGTCGCTGAAAGAGGGCTCCGCTGCGACCACCACGATGATTTGCGTGACGTTGGCCGCGATCAGCTTTTCTCGGAAGGCAACGGAGCGATGCAGCAGCGAACGGCGCGGCGAGATGCGCTCGATCACGCCTTGCGCTCCGGTTCCGTTTTCTGCCGAGGCGTCTGCGGTACGCTGGATTTCCACAAGATCGCCGCACGCCACCTCGCTTTTTTTCCCGCGCGTCAAACAGGCTATCTCGCTGCCGTCGGCAAGGCGAACCAGATACTGGCGGCCGAATGCGGCGACTACCTGCCCCAATTCCACTTCATCGGCGATACCGCGTTGGCTGCCTCGTTCGCTTCTTGTCGTGCTGTTTGCGCTGCCTTCGGGGCTCACT
>JAJZEQ010000136.1 GCA_021851345.1 Pseudomonadota bacterium | reverse complement strand
GTTCATGTTCAGCACCCGTTGTGCATCGTCACGCAGCTGTTTCAATCCCAAACCATCATAGGCTTTTACCAGGATCACCAGCGCATCCCGGGATGAGGGGGAGTTGGGGTAAAGCGACAGCACGGCAGTGGCACGGTTTACCGCGGCGACATCAGCCCCGCGGCGCAAGTAGTAACTGGCAACATGGATGTCATACTTTGCCAGGGAGTTGAGCAGGTATTGCATGCGCAACCTGGCATCGTCGGCGTATTTGCTGGCAGGGAAGCGCGTCACCAGATCCTTGAATGCGGAAAATGATTCCTGGGACGCTTTCGGGTCGCGTTCTGTGGTGTCTTCCCCGAACTTCATGCCGAACATGCCGATATCCTGGTTGAAGTTGGCCAGCCCTTTCACATAATAGGCGTAGTCAACGTGGGGATTGTTCGGGTATTGTTTGATGAAGCGATCAGCGGCGGAAATGGCGGATTCGGCCTCTTTCTGCTTGTAGTAGATGAATGCAATCTCCAGTTGCGACTGTTGCGCAAAGCGTCCGTAAGGATAATGCGACTGCAGGGATTCAAATTCCTTGAGGGCATCCTCATAGTTTCCAGCATCAAGGCTTTTCTTCGCAGTGAAATACATTTCTTCGACTGATGACGTTTTTGCCGTGGTGTCGAGATCCGGCTTGGATTCGAACAAACTGCAGGCTGTTAACGTAAGTAACAGAAATACGGCTAAACTATGGCGCATGACACATCCAAAAAGTAATTCAGGCGATTATACCAAAGGTAGGCATGGGGATTCTGCAAGTTCACAACAACCTGGCAGATCGCCTGCACTTGGCGAATCTGCCGCCAGCGCCCACGCGGCTGTTCCGGTGCCGGTGCACTTCACCGTTCCCGATGATTATGCAGGATTGCGGCTGGACCAGGCGTTGGTTAAATTCCTGCCCGAGTATTCACGCAGCCGCTTGCAGGAATGGATCGCCCAGCAGCTGGTCAAAGTGGACGGTGCTAATGCCACTACCAAGCAAAAACTGTGGGGAGGGGAAAAGCTTGAGGTGTTGCCGCAAGTCCATCCCGCCGAGCAACCCTATATGGCGGAGGACATCGCGCTCGAAATCATGCATGAAGATGATGCGCTGCTGGTGATCAACAAGCCGGCCGGGCTGGTGGTGCATCCCGGCAGCGGCAACTGGGAAGGTACCCTGCTCAACGCCTTGCTGCATCACGCTCCGCAGTTGGCTGGCGTGCCGCGCGCCGGTATCGTGCACAGGCTGGACAAGGATACCAGCGGCTTGTTGGTGGTGGCCAAAACCCTGGCCTCGCAAACCGCGCTGGTGCGGCAGCTGGAGGCACGCAGCGTGCAGCGCGAATATCTGGCCCTGGTGCATGGCGAGCTTGCCAGGGCCGGCAAGGTGGACGCGCCGATCGGGCGCCATCCCACCCAGCGCGTCAAAATGGCCGTCGTGGAAAGCGGCAAGCCCGCAGTCACGCATTATCAGATCGAAAGAAAGTTTCCCAGTTGCACGCTGCTGCGCTGCCGCCTGGAAACCGGGCGCACCCATCAGATACGCGTACATCTGGCCAGGATAGGCCATCCCCTGGTGGGTGACAGCGTGTATCTCAAGGGCCCGCAAAAATGCGTGCCGAAACTGCGCGAATTGCTGGGTGGTTTTCCGCGTCAGGCATTGCATGCCACCCGACTCGGACTGGAGCATCCGGTGAGTGGCGAGATGATGGAATGGCATGCGCCGTTGCCGCAAGACATGGTGCAATTACTGCAACAGATAAAGATAATTGCGGATGAGCCTGCTTGAACATTTGATCATCCCCGACTGGCCCGCGCCCGCCAATGTCAAAGCCCTGCAGACCACCCGCCTGCGCGGCTTCAGCGATGCGCCCTACGATAGCCTCAATCTGGGCGACCATGTCGGGGATGCGCCGTTGGTTGTGGCGCGCAACCGCATGTTGCTCAATACCCTGCTGCCCAGCGAGCCGGTATGGCTGGAACAGGTGCATGGCGCTCTGGCGGTGAATGCAGACATGGCAGGCTGTCTGCCACGGGCCGACTCCTGCATCGCCAGGCATCGCGAAGCGGTGTGCGTGGTGCTGACCGCGGATTGCCTGCCGCTGTTGCTGTGCGATACACAGGGCGGTGTGGTCGGCGCGGTGCATGCAGGCTGGAAAGGGCTGGCGGCCGGGGTGATCGAAGCTGCCGTGCGGGCGATGGATGTTGCGCCGGGAAACATCATTGCGTGGCTGGGTCCGGCCATAGGCCGGGATGCCTTTGAAGTGGGCGCAGAAGTCCGCGCCGCATTTGTTGACAGGCAGCCGCAAGCATCGGCGGCATTCGTTCCCGGCCAGCAAGGAAAATGGTTTGCCGATATCTACGCACTGGCCAGATTGCGTCTCAATGCGCTGGGGATCACCGGGATATATGGTGGCGGGTACTGCACCTATCGCGAGCGCGAACGGTTTTTCTCGTATCGCCGGGATGGCGCAACCGGGCGCATGGGGACTTTTATCTGGCTGGAATAGCCGGGGCTGGACGCCAATTTTTGGTATAATCCGCGCCCGTAATTTTCTGAATAATTCCCGTGAGCGTTTTGTTGTGGATCGTCACTGCCAGCATTTTCGGCGGAATATTGAGCGTGTCATGCGCCGCCCTGTTCGCCCTGAATGCCCGCGCGCACTGGGTGAATTCGCTGGTCAGTTACGCCATCGGCGCGCTGCTGGGCGCGGCATTTCTCGAGATTTTTCCCGAGGCGCTCAGGTTGAGCGCCAGTGTTTCAGTGGTTAGCGGTGCCGTGCTGGGAGGCATATTGCTGTTTTTCACGCTGGAGAAACTGCTGTTGTGGCGCCATTGCCACCATGATCATTGCGAAGCCCACGATCCGGTCGAGCCGGGCTCGCACGGGCGCAGCGGCACGATGATCATGGTGGGCAACACATTCCACAACTTCGTGGATGGCATCATCATCGCCGCGGCATTTCTGGCCGACAAGCATCTGGGTGTCGTCACCGCACTGGCTATCATCGCCCATGAGATTCCGCAGGAAGTGGGCGATTTCATGATACTGCTGCATTCCGGTTACACCAAGGCGCAGGCTTTGCTGGTTAATCTGGTGTCCAGCCTGGCCACTTTCCTGGGGGGCGTGCTGGCTTATTACGCGTTGCGCTCGATGCAGGGCATCGTCCCGGTTCTGTTGGCCCTGGCCGCGGCGAGCATGATCTATGTGGCGGTTGCCGACCTGATCCCGGGATTGCATAAACGCACCACCCTGCGCGACACGCTGGAGCAGGTGGCGCTGATCGCGCTGGGAATATCTTCCATCGTGCTGGTCCAGTTTTTTGTGGCCGAATGAATATTGAGATTTTGCAATGACTAAAACTCCCCCCCCA
Source organism: Pseudomonadota bacterium (assembly GCA_021851345.1). Classification (GTDB taxonomy): domain Bacteria; phylum Pseudomonadota; class Gammaproteobacteria; order Burkholderiales; family Gallionellaceae; genus Gallionella. Next base: position 7,550 of record JAJZEQ010000136.1, on the reverse strand, counting down.
AAAGTCGGTTTCGTGTCGCTCGGTTGCCCGAAAGCGACCGTGGATTCCGAGCACATCCTGACCCGCCTGCGCGCCGAGGGTTATCTGATCTCCGCCAGTTACCAGGATGCCGATTTGGTAGTGGTCAATACCTGCGGTTTCATCGACAGCGCGGTTGCGGAATCGCTGGATGCGATCGGCGAAGCGCTGGCGGAAAATGGCAAGGTGATCGTGACCGGTTGTCTGGGGGCGAAGGGCGATGTGGTGAAGCAGGCTCACCCGAGCGTGCTCGCTGTCACCGGGCCGCACGCCACCGACGAGGTAATGTCGGCCGTGCATCTGCATCTGCCCAGGCTGCACGACCCCTACATGGATCTGGTGCCAGCTCAGGGTATCCGGCTCACGCCCAAACATTACGCCTATGTGAAGATTTCCGAAGGCTGCAATCATCGCTGCACCTTTTGTATCATTCCCAGCCTGCGCGGCGATCTGGTCAGCCGCCCGGTCGGTGATGTGATGCAGGAAGCGCAAAGTCTGGTCAACGCCGGCGTGAAGGAATTGCTGGTGATCTCGCAGGACACCAGTGCCTACGGTGTGGACATCAAATACCGCACCGGCTTCTGGGGCGGCAAGCCGCTCAAGAGCCGCATGACAGAGCTGGCAAGCGCGATGGGGGAACTCGGCGCGTGGGTGAGATTGCATTATGTGTATCCGTACCCGCATGTCGATGAAGTAATCCCGCTGATGGCGCAGGGGAAAATCCTGCCGTACTTGGATATCCCGTTCCAGCATGCCAGCCAGCGTATCCTGAAGCTGATGAAACGCCCGGCCAGCAGCGAGAATGTGCTGGCGCGCATCAAGAAATGGCGCGAGATCTGCCCGGATATTACGCTGCGCAGCACCTTCATCGTCGGATTTCCCGGGGAGACTGAAACGGAGTTCGGGGAACTCCTGAGTTTTCTTGAGCAGGCCCAGTTGGACAGGGTCGGCGCTTTCGCCTATTCGCCGGTGGACGGTGCGGTGGCCAACGCTCTGCCGGATCACATACCGCCTGAAGTGCAGCAGGAGCGACTGGCGAGATTGATGTTGCTGCAGGAGAAAATCAGCGCGGAGCGCCTCAAACGGAAGATCGGCCGGACCATTACCGTGCTGGTGGACGAGGTTGATGAAGACGGCGCGATCACGCGCAGTTCAGCCGATGCGCCGGAAATCGACGGTCTGGTATACGTCGAAAACGGCCAGCAACTCAGTGTTGGCGATTTCGTCGAGGTGAAAATCACCGATTCGGATGAACATGACCTGTGGGCGGAAGCGGTTTTGTAGTTGGCCTGTGCAAGCCGGAAATATCCGGTTCCGGTTTTGCCTGCCGACCTTCAGAACGGTTGGCCCCAATCTCCAATCGAACACCGATTAAATCAAGGCGTGATCCCTTCGCCCCTTCGACATACCACGCTACGCGCAGCCCTTAGTGATTAATGAGGGCGTACAATACAGAGGTGAGTAGCCTGACTAGGGAAGGAATGACCATGAACGATGTGTTTCAACAGGATTGGGACCCGAAATCAGATGCTGTCCTTCGCGATCAGCGTGCAGCCTGCGATGAGATGCGCGGGCGGTGTCCGGTCGCGTACAGCGACTTTCTGGAGTGATCCTTGTTCATGCACGAGGATATCGTCCGCGTACTGAATGATCACGGCACTTTCAGTAGTGTCGTATCCAGACATCTTTCCGCTCCTAACGAAATGGATTTCCCCGAACATGCCGAGTAGCGGCGCATTATTGAATGCTATTTTGACCCGGGAACGCATGGAAGCATTCGAGCCGCAATGTCGCAAGATTGCCGCGAACCTTGTTCAATCGTTTCTGGAACGTGACGAGATAGAGTTTATCGGCGAGTTTGCCCGGGAGTTCGCCGCGCAGATTCAGTGTGCTTTTCTCGGTTCGCCGGCGGAAATGTGCGAACTGCTGCGTCTCTGGACTCTGAAGAATCAGCAGGCAACACTTGTATTCTTGAAGAGCAGCACAGTTTCGCGCGAAGACGAATGACACTGCGCATGGCGTTGTTGCGTGCGCTATATTCCAACGAAATTTAAGGGGAATTTCGCCATGCCGATCTACAAAGTCAGATTAAAACGCAAACAGGAAATCGCTGCCGGAACGATGGCGTTCTATTTTGAAAAACCGCAGGGGTTCACCTACAAGGCAGGCCAGTCTGCGGATTTCACCCTGATCAACCCCGCTGAAACTGACGCAGAAGGCGACACCCGAACATTATCTTTGGCGAGCGCCCCTTACGAAAGCGATCTTATGTTGGCGACACGGATGCGTGACACTGCGTTCAAGCGGGTATTAAAAACCATGGAGCCTGGCACGGAAGTCACTCTGGATGCTCCCCGTGGCTCGTTCACGCTCCATAATGATGTGGACATTCCAGCCGTTTTTCTTACCGGCGGTATTGGCGTTACGCCTGTGAGAAGCATTGTTCTTCAGGCTGTTCACGACCAGGTTCCGCACCGAATCCTTGTCTTCTATTCCAATAGAAGGCCGGAAGATGCGGCATTTCTGGATGAGTTGATGGAATCACACGACACAAATCCAAACTATACCTTTGTCGGCACAATGACGCGGATGAAAGAGTCCAGCCGCAAGTGGCATGGGGAAACGGGGTTTATCAGCAAGGCCATGCTCCTGAAATCCATTGATGATTTGACGCTTCCAATCTACTATATCGACGGCCCGCCCGCGATGGTGAATGCGATGCAAGAGATGCTGGGCGAAGCGGGTGTCGACGATAAAAATATCCGCACGGAAGAATTCTGGGGCTACTGATAGCGGCTTAAGAAAACCATGGAAATCAGGATCAAAAGGGTATATGCACAGCCGGACAAGCATGACGGCAGGCGTATCCTCGTGGACAGGCTGTGGCCGCGCGGTTTAACAAAGGAAAAAGCAGGCGTTGATCTGTGGCTCAAAGACATTGCTCCCAGCACGGAACTCCGGAAGTGGTTTGGCCACGACCCGGGCAGGTGGGAACAATTCAAGGAACGGTATCTCGCCGAACTCAAGGGCAACAGCGAGCAAATCCGACTGTTGAAGCTAGAGCTGGACAAGGGTGCCGTGACGCTCGTCTATGGCGCAAAGGACGAAGATCATAACGAGGCGGTCGTCATCCGGGAAAACAGCGCGTTATTCCGTTAGTTGGAGATAAAAGAAGAGGCGGATGGGTGCTTATTTGCAGTAAGTGCTGATGTCGCTTTGGGCTTTTGCGACGCGTTGCGCGCGCTGACTATCATCCATGTAGCCGGGTTGGCCATTTGCATCAGTTTCCATTATACGTATGCCCGATTGAAGGGTGCTCAGGTTTTGCCGTGCGTTGGAGCAGTTGGCCTGTTCGGCAGCTGCGGCAGCCTGCTGTTGGGCAGCCTTGGCGGCCGCTTCCTTCTTGGCAATCTCGGCCTTTTTTAAATCGGCTTCGCGTTCGGCCAGGGTTTTGGGCGCTGCGACGCCACTGGCATCTTGGGTATCTCCGGTTTCGTCGGCTGCGCGCAGGGTTTTTTGCCGTACGTCGGACGGTGGAGCCTGGTCGGAATAATGCACCTGCCCATCCGCGTCCACCCACTTGCTGATTGCGGCAAAGGAGTTGGTGCAGGCCAGCAGCAGAAAAAAAACCAGGTATTTGTTCATTGCAGGCATTCCTGTCTTAAAGGTTTGTGTTTGGAATAAAATTTGTCCCAAAGAATCCGGATGCCAAAGAATCCAGATGAAAGCGCAGACAAGTCTAGCATGTGGAGGTATGATTGCAACCCGATACGTTGTAGCAAATTGTTGAAGTGCGGGGGGTATTTTGGACAGCAATGCTGGCGCCGTTGCCAATCAGATATATTACGATGTTGAAAAAAATGCCGCGATGGTATTGAAGCTTTTCAATACCTATTATCGTGATCACAACCACTCCGGAAAGGTTTACGAAGAATTCCCGGCTTTCTTCATGTTCAAACCTGGCGTACTCGATGGCAAGGAGATCGCCACGCGCGGTTCGGAAAAACTGCTGCTAGATGATTGTATTCAGCGCGCCAAGGGGCGCAACGGTTACATCAGCGTATCCAAGCATCGCAATCCGAAATTGGGCTATTACTGGCTGGAACTGTCGGTAGCGCCGTTTATGATGGGCGACCCGGTGGGCAAGGAAAATAAAGGCGAATTCTTTTACATACTCACCAGGTTCATCGAATTCACCAAGCAGAATCCCAAGATCTACGGGGATCTGACGGCGGAAATCGAATCCGACAAGGATATCGCGTTGATGCTCAATGGGATAGCCAAAATGGCGAACCGGTTCAGCACATCGTTGAAGCTTTACCCTGAGAACATGCTGGTTGCCTTCAACCCCAGATGGCCGGTGACGGAAGTGCAGAAATTGCTCCAATCGCTCAAGGATAACGATCAGGACTGGTGCGAGATGTTCTTTGAATACCTGAGATATGTGATGGGTAAAAAGAACTAATGATTCGCTTTTAGCAGAACCACTACCGCGCCGCTGCCGCCATCTTTTGGCTGAGCATCGCAGTACCCCAGCACCCGCGTATGCTGGGTAAGCCAGTGGCGGGCCAGTTTGCGCAAAACCGCCCCGCCTTCCCGGCTGTTCAGCCCCTTGCCGTGTATCACCAACACACAGCGCAATTCCCGCTGCATCGTCTCATGCAGAAATTCCTGCAACAGCTTGCGCGCCGCATCGCTGTTATTGCCGTGCAGATCCAGACTGTCCTGGATAGGCCAATTCCCGCGCTTAAGTTTGCGCAAGGTCATGCGCGACAGGCCATCGCTCAAATATTCTTCCGGTGCATCATGGGCCGCAAAGTCCGAAAAACTTTCGGCCTGGCACCCGTCCGGCAGCGTATCGGGAATGGCCGGTTTCGTGGCGGCCCCGACAAACAGCGGTTTTCGCGGGGCAGGTTGGGGGGTGATGCGGCTTTGCTCCGGTAAGGGCTGCACTGTTCCGACTGCCGCACGGAACAGCGCGGCGTCGTCGGGCGAGATATTGCCGGGTTTGGATGGCGGAGTTTTTTTCACAATGTCTCCCGCATCGTGTGGGATTCAGCTTACACCTTGCCCGGCGTCGCGAGATACTTGTCGGCATCCAGCGCCGCCATGCAGCCCGTCGCCGCGCTGGTGACTGCCTGGCGATAAATCTGGTCCTGCACATCGCCTGCGGCGAATACCCCGGAAATGCTGGTCGCCGTGGCATTGCCCTGCGAGCCGCCGTGGGTCTGGATATAGCCGTTGATCATCTCCAGCTGCCCGGAGAAGATGTCGGTGTTGGGTTTGTGGCCGATGGCGATGAACACGCCGGACAATGGAATGTCCTTCTTGTCGCCGCCTGGCGCCAGTTTGACGCGCATGCCTGTTACGCCGGTGTCATCGCCGAGAACCTCATCCAGCGTGCTGTTCAGTTGCAGGGTGATCTTTCCCTCCTGCACCCGTTTCATCAGGTGATCGACCATGATGCGCTCCGCGCGGAAGGTGTCGCGCCTGTGCACCAGCGTGACGTGTTTGGCGATGTTGGATAAATACAGGGCCTCTTCCACGGCGGTATTGCCGCCACCCACCACGGCGACGTCCTGGCCGCGATAGAAGAATCCGTCGCAGGTGGCGCAGCCGGAAACACCGCGGCCCATGAAGGCTTCTTCGGAAGGCAGGCCGAGATATTGCGCCGAGGCCCCGGTGGCGATGATCAGCGCGTCACAGGTGTAGCTGCCCGCATCGCCGACCAGCAGGAACGGTTTCTGCTGCAGCTTGGCGGTGTGGATATGGTCGGAGATGATCTGTGTGTTGAAACGTTCAGCATGCTGCTGAAAGCGTTGCATCAACTCCGGCCCTTGCACACCCATTGCATCGGCAGGCCAGTTGTCCACGTCGGTGGTGGTCATCAATTGTCCGCCTTGGGCCAGGCCGGCAATCAAGACCGGGTTTAGGTTGGCACGCGCCGCATAAACGGCGGCTGTATAGCCGGCCGGGCCGGAACCGAGGATGATGAGGCGATGATGTTGCGCTGGTTTGTCCATGAATGAATCTTTCTGCCTAATGAAAATGCTTGTGAAAATGCTCGGTCTGCAAGTATACATGGCGGCTGAAATCGTAGCGAGAATTTGGCGCTGGCGGGAGGCATTGGGGGCATCCGGGCGCCGGCAGTGGAGTTTTCAATCCGGTTTGCTGCTACGCGACTCGGGATATCAAGCACGGCGCGATCCGGATGCCGTCCGGCGCGGCAGTTTATGCCGGGATGAAGAGCAGTGGCTGTCGGTCTGGCATCCATCGGTTAGAATCCGCACAACATGAAACCCGTCCACTTAATTTTCCTGCTGCTGTCTTTTGCGGTCCATACGGCAGCTGCTGCGACCCTGCCGGGTATACCCGGATTCATCGACGAGATGGTCGAGAAGCACAAATTCAAGCGTGCCGAGCTGGTGAATGCGTTTGACCATGCGCAGCAATTGCCGGCAGTGATCGAGGCCATTTCGCGTCCTGCCACGCTCAAGCCCTGGCCGGAATATCGCGCGGCCTTCGTTAATCCGGAACGCATCAGCCTGGGCCTGAAATTCTGGAAAAAATACCGGAGAAGCCTGCAGGCCGCAGAACGGAAATACGGTGTGCCGCAGGAAATCATCCTTGCGGTGATCGGTGTGGAAACTGTTTACGGGCAGGATGCAGGCAGCTTCCGCACGCTGGATGCACTGACCACGCTGGCTTTCGATTATCCGCCCCGCGCCGATTTTTTCCGCAAGGAACTGGAGAATTATCTTCTGCTGGCGCGCGAACAGCAGTTCGACTTGCTGGCGATGCGCGGATCCTATGCCGGCGCGCTGGGCATCCCGCAGTTCATGCCCAGCAGCTACCGCACTTACGCGGTGGATTTCAACGGCAATCACAAAATCGATTTGCTGCATGAACCCGGTGATGCGATAGGCAGTGTCGCCAGTTATTTGAAGGGTTACGGCTGGAACGGCGGGACGCGCAATAAATCCGCCCATTTGCGGGAGAGTGATGCGAGCCCGCCGGTTGCGGTGCGCGTGCAGGTAAGCGCAGATATTTGCCCGGGAGATATCTCCACCCCGCGCACTGTCGCCGCATGGTCCGCATCCGGTATCGTGGCCGCCGGGAATCCTGTACATGACCGGGATCAGACAGCCCGATTGATCGATTTTACGGTCGCCGACGGCAAGGAATTCTGGCTGGCATTCGGCAATTTCGATGTCATCAGGAGCTATAACAACAGCGACTACTATGCGATGTCGGTGTTCCAGCTGGCAGAAGCATTGCAGGAGGCGCGCCGCAAGCCTAGCCGCGCGAGGTGATGCGCCGCGCGCCGTTGTAGCGTTTTTTCCAGTAGGTTTCGCGCATATCCTCGGTGCGCACTTTGCCGCCGCTGCTCGGGGCATGGATAAAGCGGTCGTCGCCAAGATAGATGCCCACATGTGAAAACTTGTGCCGCAGCGTGTTGAAAAACACCAGGTCGCCGGGGCGCAGCTCGCCGGTGCTGATGGGGCGGCCGACCTGGCTTATTTTGTCGGAGC